>JAEWFU010000012.1 GCA_023388675.1 Pseudomonadota bacterium
GTCGAAGGGCTGCTTTCCGCCTTTCGCGAACTCGAGGCCGACCGGCAATGCCGGGCCATCCTGCTTCGCGCAGAGGGCAAGACCTTTTGCGCCGGCGCGCAGTTCGGCAGCGACGGCAACGGCGTCGATGCCGACGTGGCGATGCGCATCTACCGCAGCGCCATCGCGCTTTTCGAAGTGTCGAAGCCGGTCATTGCCGCCGTGCAGGGCCCGGCAGTCGGTGGCGGGCTCGGCGTCGCGCTTGTGGCGGATTTCCGGATCGCCAGCGACACGGCATGGTTCTCAGCGAATTTCGCACGGCTGGGCGTTCATTCCGGCTTCGGCATCAGTGCGACTTTGCCGCGGGTAGTCGGCCTTCAGGCAGCATCGCTGATGCTGCAGACCGGCCGCCGGCTCTCCGCCGAGGAAGCAAACCGCATCGGCCTTGTCGAAAAAGTGGTGCCACAGTCCGCGCTCGACGACGAGGCAATGGCCCTTGCCCGCGAGATCGCCTCAGGCGCGCCGATAGCCGTGCAATCCATGCGGCAGACATTGCTTGGGGATCGTGCGGCTCTTGTGCGTCAGGCGATCGAGCGCGAGATTGCCGAACAGCGCATTCACTTCCAGACTGACGATTTCCGTGAAGGCATCAAGGCCGCGCACGAGCGCCGGCCGCCGGTCTTCACGGGTCGTTGAAACGGAGGGGCAGGCGGTGACCAGAGGCAGTGCTTTCAGCCAGGACGATGGCATCCCGCTTTACATCAAGCTCGCCAGCCTGTTCCGCGATATGATCGGACAGGGCGAGTGGGCTGTCGGCGCGCAGATCCCGCCGCTTCCCGCGTTGCAGGACGCCTACGGCGTTGCGCGGGCGACCATCCGGCAAGCGATCGGCATCCTGCAGGACGAGGGCTATCTATCGAGCCAGCGCGGGCGAGGCACTTATGTGCTGAAAGCTCCGCCCGTGCGCAGCGCCAACCCGCAGGCGCCCGGCCACGACCAGCTCAATCTCGATCCGCGGTTCTCGATCAGGATCATCGGCCATGCGGAATGTACCCGCAGCTACGGCCCGGCACGCTTCATTCCCGAGGCCGAAGGCCCACTGGTGAACGCTCGCAAGCTGCATCTCTTCGAGGAGATGCCGTACTCGATCGTCGATTTCATCATGCCCCGCCGCTACTTCGAGATGATTCCCAAAGGGCTGGATCGCACGCGCCTCTATGCGCAGCTTGTCCGCGACCATACCGGGCTCAGCCATCTGGTGGGCGACCAGGCGATGACCGTCAATCTCGCCGGTCACGAGGTGGCCAAGCTTCTGGAAATACCGCTGGCGACGCCGACCGTGCAGCTCGACTCGACGCTGACGGAGACGGGGGCAGCCGCGCCGGTGATGGCGCACCGCAGCGTGATCCGCAGCGATCTCTTCCTGCTGCGCCGGCGCATCGCCAACGTCTTCGAGCGCGCGGCGGACGACTGGCGTCCGACGGTGCGTCCCGACAACTGACAGAACCACGGAGACAGGCAATGGATTTCGCCCTGAGCGAGGAGCAGCGCGCGATACAGGAAGCGGTGCGACGCATCTGCGAGCCGTTCGACGACAGCTATTGGCTCGAACGCGACCGCGACGGCCGGTTTCCGCACGATTTCGCCGAGGCAGTCGCCCGCAACGGCTGGTTCGGCATCACCACTCCGGAGGCTTATGGTGGGGCGGGTCTCGGCATCACCGAGGCCGCGATCGTGATGAAGGAAATCGGCCGCCTGGGACTGGCCGCGACCTCGTCGGTCCACATCAATATCTTCGGGCTTCAGCCGGTCGTCGGCTTCGGTACGGACGAGCAGAAGCAACGCATGCTGCCGTCGCTGATCGCCGGTGAGGAGCGCGCATGCTTCGGCGTGACGGAGCCCGATGCCGGCCTCGACACCACCCACATCACCACCTTCGCCACGCGATCCGACAAGGGCTATGTCGTCAACGGCCGCAAGGTCTGGACCTCCACTGCGCAGCATGCCGACCGTATCCTTCTGGTGACGCGTACGACGGCACTCGCCGACTGCGCCAGGCCGACGGACGGCATGACTGTCTTCTACACGCGTTTCGACCGCGACCGGATCGAGGTGCGCGAGATCGAGAAGATGGCCCGCAAGGCGGTCGATTCCAACGCCATCTTCATCGACGGCCTCGAAGTTCCCGAGGAAGACCGCATCGGCAAGGAGGGCGAGGGTTTCCGGGTGCTGCTGCACGGTCTCAACGCCGAACGCATCGTGGCGGCCGCAAGCGCCATCGGCGCGGGACAAGCCGTGCTGGAAAAGGCGGCGGCCTATGCCGGCGAGCGCAACGTGTTCGGCCGGCCGATCGGCATGAACCAGGCCATCCAGCATCCGCTTGCCGACATCTGGATGCGGCTAAAGGCGGCGGAACTGATGCTGTTCAAGGCGGCGCACCTTTACGACAGCGGCCAGCCTTGCGGGCTGGAAGCCAACAGCGCCAAATATCTCGCCAGCCAGGCGTCGTTCGACGCCGCGTTCCGCGCGGTGCGAACCCATGGCGGCTTCGGCTTCGCCAAGGAATACCACGTCGAGCGTTATTTCCGCGAAAGCATCCTCAACTTCATCGCGCCCGTCAGCGAGGAACTGATCCTCTGCCACGTTGCGGAGAAGGCTCTCGGGCTGCCGAAATCCTACTGACCCGCGTCGCGAGTGCCGAACACCCTGGCGCCGTCCTCGCCAAGCGAGGGCGCGTCCTTCCTATAGGCAGGTCTTTCGCCGTCGAAGGAGATCGGCATACCGACGAGGCTGAGATCGATGCCGGGCGACTGCTGAAGAATGCCCAGCGCTTCCGTCTGCGGATGCGCCAGTACCTCGTCGACGGTATGGATCGGGGCGCAGGGTATGCCGGCCGCCTCGAGCTTCTCGGCCAGCTCTTCCTTGGTGGTAGCTGCTGCGATTTCCGCGACCAGCGGCAACAGTATAGAGCGATTGCGACTGCGATCCTCGTTGGTGAGGAAGCGCGGATCACTGCCCCACTCGGGGCGGCCGAGAACCTGCGCCAGCCGCGCGAAAAGCCGATCGTTACCGGCAGCGATGACCAGCGGCCCGGTCTTCGTCTCGAACGCCTGATAGGGGACCAGCAGAGGATGTCCCGTCCCGTGGCGAACCGGAAGCCCGCCACCCGTCATGTAGGTGACCATGTGAAACCCGCACCACAGCAATGCGGTCTCGAAAAGCGACGTGTTCACGACGCAGCCCTTGCCGGTCGTTCCTCTACGGAGCAGTGCCGCCAGCGCGCCGATCGCAGCCCACATGCCAGTGCCGAGGTCGACCACCGACGCACCGATCCGCGCAGGTGGTCCGTCGGGATGACCGTTGGCGCTGATGAGCCCTGAGAAAGCCTGCATCAGGGGTTCGTAGCCGGGGCGGTTCTTCATTGGACCGAGATGACCGAAGGCGCCCATGTCGCAATAGATCAGGCGCGGATGCCGCGCCGTCGTCTCCTCCGGCCCCAGCCCCATCTTCTCCATCACGCCCGGCCGCAGATTGTGGACCAGTATGTCGCTGTCGGCCAGCAGGCCGTCGAGCTTCCGCCTGTCTTCGGCCTGCGAAAGATCGAGCACCACGGACAGCTTGTTGCGGTTCATCGCATGAAACGCTGCCGACGCATCGGCTGAGACGGGCGCGCCCCAGCGCCGCGCGTCGTCGCCGCCATCCGGCTTTTCGACCTTGACCACGGTCGCTCCGAGATCGGCAAGAATTTCGCCGGCAAAGGGGCCAGCGAGATTCTGGCCAAGCTCGACGACCTTCACACCTTCCAGCATCAGCGCCGTCATCACATTCTCCCTGGGAGCCACAGTGAAATGGCGGGAAACGCGATCAGGATGGTCAGAACGATCAACTCCGCGATCACGAACGGCCATACGCCGCGGAACACCTTGCCGACGGGAACCTTTGTGGTGCTCGCGACGACGAAGACATTGATGCCCATCGGCGGCGTGATGAGCCCGATCTCGGCCGCCTTCACGAAAAGGATTCCGAGCCACACCGGCTCGTAGCCGAGGCCGGCCAGCAACGGGAAGGTCAGCGGCAGGGTCAGGACGAGGATGGCGAGCTGGTCGAGGAAGAAGCCGAGCACCAGCAGCAGCAGCAGTACGCTGAGCAGGACCACGAACGGCGGCACGTCAGCGGCCTGGATCGCCATCAGCAGGTTCTGCGTTACGCCCGTCAGCGTCAGGAAGATGCCGAATACCGCCGAACAGGCGATAATGGCGAGGATCATCGCGGAGTTGCGCGTGGCCGTCGACAAGGCATGCAGGAAATCACGCCAGCCCATCCGTCGCATCGCAACGGCGATCACCAGCGCGGCCAGCGCGCCCACCGCACCGACTTCCGTCGGCGTGATGGCGCCCGAATAGATCGCCGCGATCATCGATCCCATCAGCAGCAGGATCGGCCAGACGGTCTTGAGCCCGACGATCCTCTCGCGCATCGAAACCGGCTCGGCCGCAGTCGGAGCGGCATCCGGATTGCGTCTGACGATGAACGC
>JAEWFU010000019.1 GCA_023388675.1 Pseudomonadota bacterium
GGATGAGGAAGATTGTGCGTCGAGCCCACAAGCGGTTGGCTCGATCAACCCACCTCCCTCATCCTGAGGTGCGAGCGCAGCGAGCCTCGAAGGACGCACAGCGCCGCTGACGACTACTATTCATGCCGTAGCGCGTCGATCGGGTCGAGCCGCGCGCCGCGCAGGGCGGGGAAGAACCCGAACACCATGCCGATCATGGCCGAGAAGCCGACGGCGAGCGCAATCACCGCAAGGCTCGGCACGAACGGGATGGCCAGCGTGGTCGTCGCGACGACGGCGAGCAGCAGACCGAGCGCAATGCCGATCAGCCCGCCCAGCAGCGAAAGCACCGTGGCCTCGACGAGGAACTGCACGAGAATGTGCTTTTCATGCGCGCCGATGGCGAGCCGGATGCCGATCTCGCGCGTGCGCTCCGTCACCGACACCAGCATGATGTTCATGATGCCGATGCCACCGACCAGCAGGCTCACGCCCGCCAGCGCCCCCAGCATGCCGGTCATCACCGTGGTCGTGCTGGTCATCGCGTCGGCGATCTGGGTCATGTCGCGCACGTCGAAATTGTCTTCCTGCCCCGGTGCGATCCGGCGCGTGTCGCGCAGGATCTGCTCGACATTCGACATCACCTCACTCGTCGAAACGCCGTCCTGCGCCGCGACATAGATCATGTCGATGTCGCGATTGCCGGCGATACGCCGCTGGAACGTGCTGTGCGGCATCACGACGATGTTGTCCTGGTCCTGGCCGAAGCCCGATGTGCCCTTGGCCGCGAGCACGCCGATCACGCGGCAGCTCATCCGCCCCACCCGGATCGCTACGCCGGTCGGATCACCGTCGCCGAAAAGCTCGCTGCGCACCGTCTGGCCGAGCAGGCATAGATTGGCGCCGCCGCGCGCTTCCGAATCCGTGAAGGCGCGCCCAAGCGCGACGTCCCATTCGCGCGCGATGAAATAGTCGGTGTCGGCGCCTGTCACCTGCACGGCCATGTTGTCGGCGCCATAGACCACGCGCACGGTCTGCTGGGACGCTGCCGCGACGGCCTTCACGCCCTCCAGCCCCTCGGCCAGGCCTTCCAGGTCGCTTTCGCCGAGCGCACGGGGGGTGAAATTGGTAAGCCCGCCACGCATCGGGCGCGAGGCGTGCACCATCAGGAGGTTGCTGCCCAGCTTGCCGATGTCCTGCTTGACCTTTTCGGTGGTGCCGGAGCCGATGGTGATCATCGCGATCACCGCCGCCACGCCGATGACGATGCCCAGCAGCGTCAGGAACGAGCGCAGCGCGTTGCGGCGAACCGAGCGCAATGCCAGCCGGATCGTTTCGAACAGCATCAGGCCGTCTCCATCCGGGCGGTGTCGGAGGCGATCTTGCCGTCGACGAAGGAAACGATGCGGTCGGCATAGGCCGCTACATCCGCCTCGTGCGTCACCATGACGATGGTCAGCCCCTTTTCCGCGTTCAGGCTGGTCAGCAGGTCCATGATCTCATGCGTGCGTGCCGTGTCGAGATTGCCGGTCGGCTCGTCGGCGACCAGCAATGTCGGCTGGGTGACGATAGCGCGCGCGATCGCTACGCGTTGCTGCTGCCCGCCGGAGAGCTCCGCCGGCGTATGGCTCTCGCGCCCCTGAAGCCCCACTTGCGCCAGCGCCTGCATGGCGAGTTCGCGGCGATCGCGTCCCGGCACGCCGCGATAGATCAGCGGCAGTTCTACATTCTCCGCCGCTGTGGTGCGCGGCAGCAGATTGTAGCCCTGAAAGACGAAGCCGATATAGCGATTGCGCAGCATCGCGCGCCGTGACCGGTCGAGCCCGCCGGCGTCGATGCCGAGAAAGCCGTGAACGCCGCGCGTCGGCGTGTCGAGGCAGCCGATAATGTTCATCGACGTCGACTTTCCGGAACCCGATGGCCCCATGATCGCGACGAACTCTCCGCGGCGGATCGTCAGGTCGACGCCCGCCAGCGCGTGCACCTGCGCTTCGCCGCTGCCGTACGTCTTCCAGACGTCCCGGAAGGTGAGGAGAGGGGTATCGGCCATGATGTTCATGGCCGGCCGCCCCGCGCGCCTCCCTCAGCCGCTGCGCGCGGTTGGCCCTGGGAAACGCCGACGATCACGCGATCGCCCTGTTCGAGCCCGGAAAGGATTTCGACGAAGTCGCCGTCGGTGGCGCCCGTTTCTACCCGCACCTGCTCCGGCTGGCCGTCGCGCAGCACGTAGAGCGGACGACCCTCGCTGTCGCCTCCACCGCCGGACCGCCGCCCGAAACCGCGGCCCATGCGCATGCGCGGCATGAACAGCGACTGCAGCGACCAGCCTGTGCGTTCTTCCGTCTGGGGCGGGCTGAAACGGAAGGCGGCAGCGGGCGCCAGCAGCACACCGTCGGCCTCGCGGGTGACGATGTCGACCGTCGCCGTCATGCCGGGGCGTAGCAAAAGCTCGCCATTGTCGACGTTGAGCCGTGCCTGATAGGTCACCACGCCCTCTGTCTCGGCCGAGGCATAGGAGATGTCGCGGATCGTCGCGTCGAACCGGCGGCCCGGAAACGCGTCGACGGTGAAGCGCGCGTCCTGGCCGGCCTCGACCGCGCCGATATCGGCTTCGTCGACGGCCGCTTTCAGTTCCATCGTCTCCAGGTTCTCGGCGATGACGAACAGCACAGGCGCCTGCATGGAGGACGCCACCGTCTGGCCGGGATTGACGGCACGGCTGAGCACGATGCCCTCGATCGGCGCATAGATCGTGCTCTTGGCGAGGTCGGCCTGCTGCAGCTTGAGCTCGGCTTCCGAGACGGCGACGTTCGCGCGGGCGATCGATACCGCGCTCGCCGCCCGGTCGTTGGAGGCGGTGGCCGTTTCCAGCGCCTGCTCCGTCGCCATTCCGCGCCCAGAGAGCTGGCGCGTGCGTTCCAGCACCTGTTCGGTTTCGCGCTGCGTAACCTCGGCATCGACGACCCGCGCCTTGGCTGCCGCTACGTTGGCTTCGGCCCGCTCGATCTGTGCGAGGATGCGCGTCGTGTCGAGCTGTGCCAGCACGTCGCCCGCCGAAACCCGCTGGTTCTCCTCGGCATCGACGGAGCGCACGACCCCCGACAGCTCGCTGGAGATTTCAACCTGCGTGAGCGGCTGCAGCGTGCCCGTGGCCGAAACCTCGACCGTGAGCGAGCCGGGCTCGATCGGCACGGTGCGGTAGAAAATCTGCTGCGTCGTTGCGCCGCCGAACTGCCACCATGCAACGCCGCCGCCGACGGCAAGCGCCAGCACGACGAGCAGCGGCCATCGCCGCCGCCTGCGCCCGGCGCTCTTGATTGCAAGCGCCTCTTCGATCGGTTCCGGGGAGGCGAACTTTGCCTTCTCGGGGCGCTCGACGATCTGGTCCATGCCCTCGTCCGCCTATGGTCTATCAATATCCCTTCAACCGACACATCATGGAAATTGCGCCGGATTTCAAATTAAAGTTTGGCCATCTTTCGCAACGCGCCATGGTTGAAGGAGGCTCGAAACAGGCAATGCCGCAACGCCCATACCTGATTTACGACGTGTTTTCCGACCGCAGGCTCGTCGGCAATCCGCTCGCCGTGGTGCTTGATTCAAAAGGCCTGGACGATGCCGCGATGCAGAAGATCGCCGGCGAGTTCAACCTGTCCGAAACCGTTTTCGTCTCGCCGGCTGCGAATGCGGCGCACACGGCCGCGATCCGCATCTTCACGCCGAAATACGAGCTTCCCTTTGCAGGCCATCCGACCGTGGGAACGGCCATAGCGCTGGCCGAACGCGGCAGCAGCGACGGTCCGGCCAACGATGCCGCCGCTCTGCTGGTGCTGGAGGAGAAGATCGGCAATGTGCGCTGCGCGGTGACGCACGAGGGTGGCCTGGCCTTCGCCGAGTTCGACCTGCCGCAGCTTTCCCGGCGGCTGGATTTCGAGCCGGACAACGAGGCCATCGCGGCAGCGATAGGGCTCGGGCCACATGAAATAGGCTTCGAGAATCACCAGCCGAGCCTGTGGACGGCGGGCGTGCCTTATCTCGCCGTGCCGGTGGCCGGTCTCGAGGCGATGGCGCAGATCCGTTTCGACGGCCCCGCCTGGCTGGAGCTTGCGCCGCGGCGCGGCGACGGCAACCCCGCCTGCGCCTATCTCTACTGCCGCGAGACCATCGGCCACGACAGCGCCTTCCATGCGCGCATGTTCGTGCCCGGTCCGCCGACTTATGAGGATCCGGCTACCGGCTCCGCCGTGGCGGCGTTCTCCGGCGCGGTGCTTCATTTCGATCAGCCGCGCGATGGCACCCACACATACTGGATCGAACAGGGCGTAGAGATGGGCCGTCCGTCCCGCATCCGGCTCGAAATCGAGGTGAAGGGTCTCGCCGCGAAAACGGCGCGCATCGGCGGCAACGCGGTGAAGATCGCCGAGGGCGTGCTTTCCCTCTGATGCCTGCCGTCAGCAGCGGCGGCGCAAGCCGTCATTCCCGGCCGAGGGGAGCGAGAGAGTCGGGCCCATCGGTCCGGACATCGTCGGGCGTGGCCCGGTTCCGGATATGGCGCATATCCGCACCCCCGCAAAATCATGGAGCGGCCGGCTCCCGCACCGCCGCGCGAACCCGCGAGCCGGCCGTGCTGCTCAATGGGTCCCGGATAGCCTGCGCTGCGCTCCGGCTTCCGGGATGACGGCGGGAAGGTCGCAGCCCAGTCTTTAACGTCGTCGGCGACTGGCGGAAAACATCCCTGAAGGCGTCATCCCGGCCAAGGGAGCGGAGCGACCGCAGAGCCGGGACCCATTGGTCCGACGTCGTGTGGCGCGGCCCGGTTGGGGATGTGGCGCGAGCCGGTCCCGCCGAGCCTGCGGCCAGCAAGGCATCGAGACGCGCGTCAGAGCCCCAGAATGGCCTTGGCTTCCTCGAGCGCGGCCATGGAGCCGTCATGGTCACCGGCGCTGTGGAGTTCTTCTCCCTGCGCGCGCAGCTCGGCGACCTTGGCCGCATCCTCGCTGGAAAGCTCCGCGTTTGGCAGCGCGGCGTCGATTTCGCCCATCAGGGCGGGGCAGTTGTGGGCAAAGGCGGTGGCGGGCGAAAGCGCCAGCGCCGAGGCGACAAGCAGTATGCGCAACATGGCTTTCCTCCTTCGCCGGCTCGATACAAGGGCAGGCAGCCCTCGCCGCCGGCTGCCCGAGCCTATACCCGCGCAGGCTGGGGAAACAGGCGCGCCGGATAATTTGATCGATGCGGGATTTGCGGGCTGGACAGGCCGGCAGTGAGCCGCTATAGGGGCCTCCTCTTGCAGCGGCCGCATGCGGCTGCCGCCCGGCGGGTGATTAGCTCAGTTGGTAGAGCAGCTGACTCTTAATCAGCGGGTCGTAGGTTCGATCCCTACATCACCCACCATCCTTTCCTTAGTCTGCTGATTTCAAAAGAGACCCTTGTTTTCCAAGGCCATTCTCCTCCGGCATGTGCCTGAACGGAGTGTGTCAGCTAATTCGTGTAGCGTCTTATGATCCTCGGTGGAGGAGCATTATCTTTAGCCGTTAGCGCCGCCCCTCACCTGCCTGCCGGCATCCTCTCCCCGCAAACGGGGAGAGGAAGGCCCTCATCACCGCTTTCGCCAAACACCGGCGTTGAAGAACAGGCGCGGAGCAAGCGGCAGGCGCTCCTCTCCCCGTCCTTCACGGGGAGAGGATGCCGGCAGGCAGGTGAGGGGCAGCGCGAACGTTCGAGGTCGGTAGCCGTTGGGTCACATAAAACGCGACATGCTTTAACCGCTGATGACCCGGGCCACTCCATCCGTCGAGTGGGCATTGCTCGGCGGGCGAATCCGGGCAGCAATTCTATGCCGCACAACATCGA
The DNA here is from genome assembly GCA_023388675.1 of Pseudomonadota bacterium. Lineage (GTDB taxonomy): Bacteria > Pseudomonadota > Alphaproteobacteria > Rhizobiales > Rhizobiaceae > Aerobium. The sequence continues at coordinate 5,830 of JAEWFU010000019.1, forward strand.
TTTCCACGCCGCGACCGGAGCGTCTTCGCTGTCGAGCCTTTGTGCTGGCACAAACAGATAGCCGTTTCCGGCGCGGATCGGGCCAGCCTTTGCGCCATCGTCCCGTGGCCAGGTGGTGCGACGTTTGTGCTCTTGCCGGCGTCCGCGGCGCTGAATTAAAGAGGTATAGAAAATACCACTTATGAGGCCGTCATGAACGTCCCCCCGCCGGAACGGGTACGCCCGGTGCCTGAACTTCCCATCGATCGTCCCGGTCTCGACCGGGCCTTTATCGGCGCGCTGGTTCGCGAGTTCTATCGCAGGGTCCGCGCCAACGAACGGCTCGGGCCGATCTTTGGCGGTGTCATCGGCGACGAATGGGAGCCGCACCTGGAGAAGATGACCGACTTCTGGTGCGCCGTCATCCTCAAGAACGGAGCCTATAGCGGGCGGCCGGTTCCCGCTCACCTGAAGCTCAAGCAGGTGAGGGAGGACGATTTCGACATATGGCTCGGCATCTTCAGGAAAACAGCGGCCGACCTCTGCGAGCCGGAGGTCGCCGCCGTGTTCGTCGAGCGCGCGGAACGCATCGCACAAAGCCTGAAGCTCGCGATGTTCTTCCGCCTTCCCGCTGCCGGGGGGGCTTCCTGAGGGGATTGCAATGACTTCACGATCGACAGCTCCGTTTCCCGATGCCGTGACCGCATTCGTGGCGCTTGCATGGCTTGGGATGCTCGTCGGGGTCTCTTTCCTCGCGACCCCGGTCAAGTTCCTGGCCCCTTCGCTGGAGCTTCCAGTCGCGCTCGATGTCGGCAGGGTAACCTTCGCGGCGTTCTCGAAGGCGGAATGGGGCCTTTCGCTCTTTCTCATCATCGCAACGTTCATTCCGAAGGCTCCGCGTGCGGAGGTCGTGCTGACCGCTGTCGCGGTTCTGATCGTCGGGGTGCAGGCGCTGTGGCTGCTGCCCGCGCTCGATATACGCGTGGCGGCGGTGATCGCGGGAAACCCGCAGGAGCCGTCCGTCCATCACGCGGCCTATGCGGCACTGGAGGCCGCAAAAGCATCCGCGCTCGTAGCGGTCGCGCTGATAGCCCTGTTCAGGTTGGGATGGCGCGACAAACCCGACGCGACTGCGGATGAGCAATGAAACTCACCTTTCACACCGACTACGCGCTCCGAATGCTGATCTTCCTCGCCGTGCATGAGGAAAGACCTTCGACCGTTTCCGACGTCGCTTCGGCATACGGCCTGTCCCGGAACCACCTTCTCAAGGTCGCTTTCAACCTGGGCCGGCTGGGATATGTGAAGACCACCCGCGGACGCTCCGGCGGGGTGGCGCTGGCAATGGCGCCCGAGGACATAAACGTCGGCGCCGTTATCCGGGCGATGGAGGACGATTTCGCCCTCATGGAGTGCCTGCGCCCGGAAGGCGGCTGCTGCGTCATCACGCCGGCCTGCAGGTTGAAAGGGATTGTCCGCAAGGCGATCGATGCTTTTCTCGAAGTCTTCGACGCCCACACCCTTGCCGACCTCGTCGGGAATCGTGCCCTGCTCGCAGGGTTACTCGATTTCCCCAGCGACCCCGCAAAGACCGTATCTGCAGCGCGCCGCGCGGCTTCTGGAGCCCAATCCGGATAATCTCCTGCTGAAGGTCTCCCAGCCCGCATGCAGGCGGCGCAAGGTAATGTCCTCCCAACCGCATCGGTTCCGCCCGGCCGTTCTTAAAAAAAATCCTT
>JAEWFU010000211.1 GCA_023388675.1 Pseudomonadota bacterium
TGGCCGGAACGCGCGCGGGCCAGCCGGTGATCGACGGCATTCCCATGCTGATGGTCTGGGCGCTGGTGCTGATTATCTTCGCGCATGTGCTTCTGACCCGCACGCAGTTCGGCAACTGGATTTTCGCGGCCGGCGGCGACGCCCAGGCGGCGCGCTATGTCGGCGTGCCGGTCAACCGGGTGAAGATCCTGATGTTCATGTTCACCGCCTTCTGCGCCACCGTCTTCGCCACCTGCCAGGTCCTCGAGTTCGGCTCTGCGGCGGCCGACCGCGGCCTTCTGAAGGAGTTCGAGGCGATCATCTCCGTCGTCATCGGCGGGGCGCTGCTCACCGGCGGCTACGGCTCGGTAATCGGTGCGGCCTTCGGCGCGCTGATCTTCGGGGTGGTGCAGCAGGGTCTTTTCTTCGCCGGCGTCGAAAGCTCGCTTTTCCGGGTCTTCCTCGGCGTCATCCTGCTGCTCGCGGTGGTGCTCAACACCTATATCCGCCGCCTGATCACCGGGGAGCGCTGACATGGCAGACACCCCCCTCATGGAACTGCGCGACATCGAGAAGCATTTCGGCTCGGTGATCGCGCTGGCCGGCGTGTCCGTCTCGGTCATGCCCGGCGAATGCCACTGCCTGCTCGGCGACAACGGTGCCGGCAAGTCGACCTTCATCAAGACGATGTCAGGCGTTCACAAGCCGACGCGCGGCGAAATCCTGGTTGATGGTGAACGGGTCGCCTTCACCAGCCCGCGCGACGCGATGGCGCGCGGCATCGCCACCGTCTACCAGGACCTCGCGATGATCCCGCTGATGTCGGTGACCCGCAATTTCTGGATGGGCCGCGAGCCGAAGCGGCGCTTCGGCCCGTTCCGGCTTTTCGACTTCGAGACCGCCAACAAGGTGGCGATGGATGCGATGCGCGAGATGGGCATACGCCTGCGCGAGCCGGACCAGGCGGTCGGCACGCTCTCGGGTGGCGAGCGCCAGACGGTGGCGATCTGCCGTGCGGTGCATTTCGGGGCGCGGGTGCTGATCCTCGATGAGCCAACCTCGGCGCTCGGCGTGCGGCAGACCTCCAAGGTGCTTGCCACCATCAACCAGGTGCGCAAGAAGGGCATCGGCGTCGTGTTCATCACCCACAATGTGCGCCATGCCATGGCGGTCGGCGACCGGTTCACCGTGCTCAATCGCGGCCAGACACTCGGCACGGCGAAACGCGGCGAGATCACGACCGAGGAGCTGCAGGACCTGATGGCGGGCGGTGCCGAGCTCGCGGAGCTGGAGGGCTCGCTGGGCGGCACGGTCTAGCGGCACGACCTGTCTGAAGACAACGGATCAACCGGGAGGGGGCGCAAACCGTGCCCCCCGTTTTATGAGCGAAAAGAAATGACCCTACGTTTCGCCCTTCTGGGCGCGGGCCGCATCGGCAAGGTCCACGCCCGTGCCGTGGCCTCCAACGACAAGGCGCGGCTTGTCGCGGTCGCCGATGCCTTTGCCGATGTCGCCGAAGTGCTAGCCGCCGCCCATGGTGCGGCGGTGATGAGCATCGAGGCAATTGAGCAGTCCGAGGACGTCGATGCCGTCATCATCTGCACGCCGACCGACACGCATGCGGACCTGATCGAGCGTTTCGCGCGCGCCGGCAAGGCGGTGTTCTGCGAAAAGCCGGTCGATCTCGACATCGGCCGCGTGGAGCAGTGCCTGTCGGTGGTGGAGCAGACCGGAGCCACGCTGATGGTCGGTTTCAACCGGCGCTTCGACCCGCATTTCAGGGCGGTTCGCCAGGCGATCGACGACGGCGCGGTCGGGACGGTGGAGATGGTGACGATCACCTCGCGCGACCCCGGCCTGCCGCCGCTGGACTACATCCCGCGTTCGGGCGGCATCTTCCGCGACATGACGATCCACGATTTCGACATGGCGCGCTTCCTGCTGGGCGAGGAGCCGGTGACGGTGAGCGCCAGCGCATCCGTGCTCGTCGACGAAAGGGTCGGCAAGCTTGGCGACTACGACAGCGTCAGCGTGATCCTGACGACCGCTTCTGGCCGCCAGTGCACGATCTCGAATTCGCGCCGCGCGACCTACGGCTACGACCAGCGCATCGAGGTGCTCGGCTCGAAGGGCATGGTGGCGGCCGAAAACCAGCGTCCGGTCTCGATCGAGATCGCCAGTGCCGGCGGCTATACGCGTCCGCCTCTGCACGACTTCTTCATGACGCGCTACACCGAGGCCTATGCCAATGAGATCGCGGCCTTCATTGCGACCGTCACCGAAGGCGAGGCGCCATCGCCGAGCGGGGCCGATGGGCTCGCGGCGCTGCGGCTCGCCGATGCCGCGCTGACCTCGGCAAGGGAAGGCCGCGTGGTCCGGCTGTAGCTGGGGATCGGTTGCGCGTTGCCGCCGTTCTAGATCGTTTCAGGTTTTCACAGAAACGCCCCCTCCACCACTTCGTGGTCCTTTGGGGCGAGCCACGTGTCTCGCCCGTCCTTCGGACCCCCTGCTTCGCAGGGGAGGATCCGGCGCTACGGCCGTCCGCAACCTTGGTTCCTCCCCCTGTTTACGGAGCATGGTGGAGGGGGTGTTTCGTTCCTCAAGGCGATTCTGACAAGTTGTAAAATGCACTATCCAGCGGGGTGGGCTACGTCGATCCAGCGCTGTTCGGCATGCGAGCGGGCCATTGCATGCACGGTACGCTCGATCTCCAGCCCGGCGTCGAAATCGATGATGTGGGCATCCGCGCCGGAAAGGCGCATGATCACCTCGCGGCACTCGATGGTCTTGAGATCGTTGAAACCCAGCCCGTGGCCCGGCGCGGGCACGAACCGCCCGTAGGGCTCGTGCTGCGGGCAGCTGAGGATGGTGCGGAAGCCCTGCTCGCCGGCGGGATCGGCGGTGAGGTAGAGCTGGACCTCGTTGAAGCGCTCCTGGTCGAACAGGATCGTCCCCAGCGAGCCGAAGATCTGGATCGCGATCCGCCCCTTGCGGCCCCAGGCCGAGCGGCTGACCTGCAAGGTGGCCGGGATGCCGCTTTCGAGCTGCATCAGCGCGGAGGCGATGTCGTGCGTCTCGACCGCGCGCCGCCCGCCGCCCTGCACCGGCCGGTCGGGATAGGGCATCGCCATGTCGCAGACGACGCGCGCGACGCGGCCGAACAGGACCGAAACGATGGAGAGCGGATGCACGGCAAAATCGTCGAGCGCGCCATAGCCGGATTTTGCTTCGTGCTTCCAGAAGAACATGGCCTCCGGATCGGCCATGAAGTCCTCGTCCATCTCGATGCGCAACTGGGCGATGGTGCCGACCGCGCCGTCGGCGAGCAGGCGGCTCATGTGCCGCATCGCGGGGCTCTGGATGTAGTTGTAGCCCAGCACCGCCACCTTGCCGCTCGCCCGCGCGGCCACCGCCATGCGTTCGGCATCCGCGAAGGCGGGCGCCATCGGCTTCTCACACCAGACATGCTTGCCGGCTTCGAGGGCCGCGATTACCATTTCGGGATGGAATTCATTGGGTGCGGCAATCGACACGACATCGACCTGCGGATCGGCTATGACCATGCGCCAGTCGCCCGTCGACCTTGCAAAGCCGAACTCATCGGCGCGTCGGCGCGCGAGATCGGCATCCACCTCCGCGAGATGGGCAAGCATGACCGAGGGCATGTCGGGAAAGACGGTCCCGACCGCCTTCCAGGCCAGCGTATGGCATTTGCCCATGAAGCCGGTGCCGATCAAACCCGCCGATATTCGCGGCCATGTTCTCTCCCGTCGCTTGGCAAGCTGATGCGAATGATTTAGTCTATTTTTATCAGGAATGGAACGTTTAGTTCATTGCTGCTCGCGTGGTGCTTTATCCGCCCCTGTGGCCGGGAGACGAAACTGGAATGAATGAACGATCGCCGGCCGGCGAGGCTGCCTATCCAAGAGACTACGAAACGCTGCGGGAAACGATCCTGGAACAGCGGAGCGTGTTGCCGAAGCGCATTGCGCAGGTGGCTGCCTATGCGCTCGACAACCCCGACGAGATCGCCTTCGGCACGACGGCCAGCATCGCGGCCTCGGCCGGCGTCCAGCCCTCGACGCTGATCCGCTTCGCGCAGCAGCTCGGCTTCGACGGGTTCACCAGCCTGCAGTCGGTGTTTCGCGAACGCCTGCGCGAGCGCAACACGACCTATGAGGAGCGGCTGGCAGCACTGCGCGACGAGGCGCAGAACGGCGCCACCAACCGGGCGATGCTCGACGGGTTCCTCGCCGCATCGGTCCGCTCGCTCGATCTGATGGCGCGCAGCGTGGACGAGGCCACGCTCGACAGGGCGGTCGGCATCCTCGCCCGCGCGGAGACGCTCTACATCCTCGCCAAACGCCGGTCGTTTCCGGTCGCCAGCTATCTCGGCTACGCGCTCGGCAAGCTGCATGTGCGCAGCCAGATCATCGAATCGGCATCCGGGCTCCAGCCGGAGATCATCGGCTTCGCCACGCCGCGCGATGCGGTGATCGCGGTGAGCTTCTCGCCCTATGCGCCGGCCACGATCGACGAGGTACGGGTGCTCCACGAGCGCGGGGTGCCGATCATCGCCATCACCGACAGCGCGTTTTCGCCGCTGGCGCAGTTCGCTGCGGTCTGGTTCGAGGTTGCCGAATCGGATTTTTCGGGCTTCCGCTCGCTTGGCGCGACCATGGCTTTGGCGATGACGCTTGCGGTCGGTTGCGCGGAGGAACGGCGGCGGCTCGCGGGTTAGGAAGTGGCACCGCCACAAAAGGAATGTCCATTCCATATTGACGTTCTATTGGAATTGATATTTCGTACGGAACGACGCCGGCGGCTGAAAGCCGGCGCTTCGGCCTTGCGAAAAGCGGGAGGACAACATGGCCGCCTTGGCAGGCGAACGCACCGCTGACCTCGACGTCATCACCATCGGACGCGCCTCGGTCGACCTCTACGGCCAGCAGATCGGCGCGCGGCTGGAGGATGCGGCGTCTTTCGCCAAGTCGGTCGGCGGCTGCCCCGCCAACATCGCGATCGGCACGGCGCGGCTGGGCCTGCGCTCGGCGCTGCTGACGCGTGTCGGCGACGAGCAGTTCGGCCGCTTCATCCGCGAGCAGCTCGGGCGCGAAGGCGTGAGCACAGACGGCATCGTCACCGATGCGGAGCGGCTGACGGCGCTGGCGATCCTCTCGGTGCAGGATGACCAGTCGTTTCCGCTGCTTTTCTATCGAGAGAACTGCGCCGACATGGCGCTTGGCGAAGATGACGTGGCCGCCGGCTTCATCGGCCGTGCGCGTGCCGTCGTCGTCACCGGCACCCATTTTTCGCGGCCGGGAACGGAGGCCGCGCAGCGCAAGGCGATGCGGCTGATGCGCGAGGCCGGCGGCAAGGTCGTTCTCGACATCGACTATCGCCCCAACCTGTGGGGGCTCGCGGGCCATGCGGAAGGAGACAACCGCTACATCGCCTCGGCCGCCGTTTCGGCGAAGATGAAATCCGTGCTTGCCGAATGCGACCTGATCGTCGGCACGGAGGAGGAGGTGCTGGTTGCGTCGGGCGAGAGTGAGCTGCCGGCGGCGCTGAAGACGATCCGCGCGCATTCGCAGGCGGTGATCGTGCTCAAACGCGGCCCGATGGGCTGCATCGTCTATGACGGCGCGATCCCCGACGATCTGGAGCAGGGCATCGTCGGGCGCGGTTTCCCCATTGAGGTCTATAACGTGCTGGGCGCAGGCGATGCGTTCATGTCGGGTTTTCTGCGCGGCTGGCTGCGCGGCGAGCCGCTGGAGACGGCGGCGACATGGGCCAATGCGTGCGGCGCCTTTGCCGTGTCGCGACTGCTCTGCGCGCCGGAGATCCCGACCTTCGAGGAACTGCAGTTCTTCCTTAAGCACGGTTCCCGCCATCGCGCGCTGCGCAAGGACGAGGCGATAAACCATGTCCATTGGGCGACCACCCGGCGCAGGGAAATCCCGTCGATCATGGCTTTTGCCGTCGACCACCGCGCGCAGTTCGAGGAGCTTGCCGTGCGCCACGGGCAGGATGCGGCCCGCATCGGCGCATTCAAGACGCTGGCGGTGAGGGCGGCGGCGAAGGTTGCCGGCGGCAAGCCGGGCTACGGCATGCTGATTGACGAACGGTTCCGGCGCGAGGCGCTGTTCGAGTTCGCGCGACACGACTTTTCGTGGCTCGGCCGGCCGGTCGAGGTGCCGGGCTCGCGCCCGCTGCGCTTCGAGTTCAGCCAGGATATCGGCTCGCAGCTCGTCGAATGGCCGGTCGACCACTGCATCAAATGCCTGTGCTTCTACAGGCCCGACGATCCACCGGCGCTGAAGGCCGAACAGCAGGAGAAGCTGCGGGCGCTGTTCGATGCCGCGCGCAAGGTCGGGCGCGAACTGCTGATCGAGATCATCTGCGGCAAGCACGGGCCGCTCGCGGAGGACACGGTGGCGACCGCGCTGGAGGAGCTCTACGCGCTCGGCATCAAGCCCGACTGGTGGAAGCTCGAGCCGCAGGCCTCGCCTGCGGCGTGGAATGCCATCGCATCGGTGATCGAGCGCAACGACCCTTGGTGCAGGGGTGTCATGCTGCTCGGGCTCGATGCGCCGCAGGCCGAACTCGAGGCAGCATTCGCGGCGACCGCCGATGCGCCGGTGGTGAAGGGTTTCGCGGTGGGCAGGACGCTGTTCATGAACGCGGCGGAGGGCTGGTTTGCCGGCGCAATTTCGGACGAGGCCGCGATTGCGGAGATGGCGGAGCGGTTCGACAGCCTGACGCGGGCGTGGCAATCGGCACGCGGGCGCAGGGCGGCGTGAACGCAGAGGGAGGAAGGACATGACGAGGACCGTGCGCCTGACGATGGCGCAGGCGCTGACGCGCTTCATGACCCGCCAGATGACCGAGATCGATGGCGTGCGTGTGCCGGTCTTCGCCGGCGTGTGGGCGATCTTCGGCCATGGCAATGTCGCCGGTCTTGGAGAGGCGCTCCATCACGTGCGCGAGACACTGCCGACCTATCGCGCCCATAACGAGCAGGCGATGGCGCACGCGGCGATCGCCTATGCGAAGGCGAGTTTCCGCCGCCGCATGATGGCGGCAACGACGTCGATCGGCCCCGGTGCGACCAATCTCGTGACTGCGGCGGCCCTTGCGCATGTCAACCGGCTGCCGGTGCTGCTGCTGCCCGGCGATGTGTTCGCGAGTCGCATCCCCGACCCTGTGCTGCAGCAGGTGGAGAGCTTTTCCGACGCGACCGTTTCGGCGAACGACTGTTTCCGCCCCGTCTCACGCTATTTCGACCGCATCGTCAGGCCAGAGCAGATCGTGCCGGCGATGGCGAGCGCCATGCAGGTGCTGACCGACCCGGCCGAGTGCGGGCCGGTGACGCTGGCGCTGTGCCAGGACGTGCAGGCGGAAGCCTACGACTATCCCGAAAGCTTCTTCGAGGAGCGGCTGTGGCTGCCGCGTCGTATCCGGCCGGACAGGGGCGAGCTGGAAGCGGCTGTCGCAGCGATCAGGGCGGCGAAAAAGCCGCTCATCATCGCCGG
>JAEWFU010000064.1 GCA_023388675.1 Pseudomonadota bacterium
CATCGGCATAGGGGGCAAGCTGGCCGCGCGAAAACATGAACATGCCCTTGAACGCATCCGGGATGCTCGCCAGCACGGCATCGTCATGTGTGAAATTCCACTCTGCTTCGGCCGCCACAAGCTGGGCGTTGGCGAGCAGGGGCGAGCCGTCCGGGCCAGCTATGCCGCCGACATGGTCGGAATGCATGTGCGTGAGAAACAGACTGTCGATTTTCTCGGCAGCGATCCCCGCACGCGCCAGGCTGTCGCCCCATGCCCCGAGCGTTGGCGCCATGCTGCCGGGTGCACCCGCATCCACTGCGATGAGCCGATCGGCCGTGCGGACAAGATAGGCGTTGATGCAGATAGTGATCGATTCAGGGTCGAACGGCTTGTGTGCGAGCGCGGCGGCCGCGCGTGCCGGGTCGGTCTCCATGCCGACCAGCACTTCGGCAGGGATCGGGCCGAAGCCGTCTGCAAGAGCCAGCACTTCTATGCTGCCGATCTGTCGGCGCAATACGGCTGCCTGTCGTGACGTGTTCGTATCCGTCGCGGCTTGAGCCGGCCGGGAACGGAGGATCGCCGGCAAGGCAAGGCTCGCCGGTGCGGCTGCGGCGACGGCAATGGGTCGCCGAATTCATCGGAACGGCGGCGGGCAGGGTTCAAAGTTGAATCGCCGTCTCATCCTTCGCGGTGCGGATCACCATCATGGTGAAAAAGCGCGCCACGTTGGTCCTGTCACGGAAGAGCCTGTCACAAAGCGCGTCGTACTCATCCATGTCGCGCAGGCGCAACATCAGCACGACATCCGTCTCGCCGGTAACGGCATAGGCCTGCGACACGGCTTCCTCGGCTGTCGCAAGGTCGAGAAAGCGACGCATATGCTGCTCGCCGTGAAGCTTGAGTTCGACCGTGACCAGTGCCTTCAACACCCGGCCGGTCCTGGTGGGATTCAGGATCGCCACGATGCGGTCGATGATCCCCGCTTTGCGAAGCCGCCGGACCCGGCGCAGGCAACTGGACGGGGACAGACCGACCTCCCCGGCCATATCCACATTTGTCCTCGATGCATCGCGTTGCAGGAGGTTCAGAAGCTTTTTGTCGATCCGGTCCATGCGCGGCGTCCTTTATGGAGCGAGAATGCAATAAAGTTGCACATAAACGCAATCTTTGACCACAAATGCGAAACCGGTTCCGCTAGCAGATGAGAGCAACGCAACAGGAGCCCTCGCATGCCCGTCTTCACCACCGCTCTGCGCAAAACGCGGGAAACGCTCGAAATCTATTGGGTGCTGGCCCGGATCATGGTTCCGATCACGATCGCCGCGGAAGTTCTGTCGCGGATGGGCGTCATCGAAGCCGTTGCCCCGGCATTCGCACCCGCGATGGCCGTCGTGGGGTTGCCGCCGGAACTGGGGCTGGCATGGCTGAGCGGGATGCTGGTCGGGATATGGGGAGCCATTCCGCTGGTTTTCACGCTGGTTCCTGTTTCTTCCCTGAGCGTCGCGGACGTCACTGTCTTCTCGGCGCTGCTTCTTTTTGCTCACGGCCTGCCGATCGAGCAGAAGATTATCCAGAAGGCGGGTCCCGGCATGATCGCGACCACGGTGATCCGTGTTACCGGCGGCGTGCTCTACGCGTTCATCCTGCACCGTCTGTTTGCAGCCACCGGCTGGTTGTCGGCGCCTGTTACCCCTGCTCTGATCCCGATGAACGCGGCTCAGGATTGGTACGGATTCTTCGTCGGCCTCCTCGAAATGATGGTCATCATGCTCGTCATCCTCCTGGTCCTGTCGTGGGGCCTGGAGATCCTGCGGGCCACGGGCCTTCTGAAACTGATGATGAGCGCACTCGCACCCTTGCTGCGGCTTGCCGGCATCCGCGAGGAGGCCGGGGAGTTCACCGCAGTCGGCCTGTTTCTAGGGATTTCCTATGGAGGAGGCCTGCTGATTCGCCAGGCGCGGTCGGGTGCCGTACCGCCGCGCCAGGTGTTTCTGTCCTGTGTTTTCATGGGGTTTGCTCACAGCGTCATCGAAGACACACTGGTGGTCATGGCGCTCGGCGCGGACATGAGCAGCGTTCTGTTCGGGAGGCTGGCTTTTGCCGTGGCGGCAACGGCGCTGATTGCCGCCTTTATCAAGCTCCTCTCCGACGAGACCTTCTTTGCATGGGCGTTCCGGACGCCGAATCCCGTCGCGGAGAACCGGTGACGGCGTAGTTGGTCGAGCGGGGTCTGGGCCATGTTACAGCCGATCACATTTTCGGCCGCCGGCCGGTCGGCGTGATCGCGTTTACCACTTGTTAATCATTTTTTCGGTAGATCGGGTCAACCGAAAATTTACCAAGATGACCAACGTGTTAACTCAACCCAGGCCTATCCGCCTCAAGGGGCGGTCCTTCCTTGCCCTCGCGCTGACCCCGGAGCTGCCCTTCGAGGACTGGCTGGTGAGGCTCGACGATCTCGCCGCCCGCTCTGCCGGTTTCTTCCTGCGCCGGCCGGTGGTGCTCGACGTCGACGGGCTCGACACCAACCGCGCGGACCTGCGCGAACTGATCGATGAGCTCGGCAAGCGCAATGTCCGCGTCATGGGCATCGAAGGCGCGCGCCCGTCGATGCTGGGCGTGGACATGCCGCCCGCCATGACCGACGGCCGTCCCGCCTCGGATTTCGAGGAGCCGGACGGCGATGAGGCGGAAGAGGTCGCCGCGCCGCTGAACGTTGCACCCACGCAGCCCTTGAGCGGAAGCGTCGTGCCGTCGCTCGTGGTGAGCGAGCCGGTGCGTTCGGGCCAGTCACTGTTCTTCCCCGAAGGCGACGTGACGGTGGTGGGTTCGGTCGCATCGGGCGCGGAAATCGTCGCCGGCGGCTCGATCCACGTCTACGGCACGCTGCGCGGACGGGCGATGGCCGGCACCCGCGGCGACGCCTCGGCGCGCATCTTCTGCAGCAAGCTCGAGGCCGAGCTGATCGCGATCGACGGCTTCTACAAGACGGCCGAGGACATGGAACCGGACCTGCGCGGGCGGGCCGTCCAGATCTGGCTCGACGGCGAAAAGGTCAACACCGGAATTCTCGGCTGAGCCGGGGGCGCGTCCCATAAGAACAGGAGAGGTCAATGGGCAAGGTAATCGTGGTCACATCGGGCAAGGGCGGCGTCGGCAAGACGACCTCCACCGCCGCGCTAGGCGCCGCGCTTGCACAAAACGGCGACAAGGTCGTGGTCGTGGATTTCGACGTGGGCCTGCGCAATCTCGATCTCGTCATGGGCGCCGAGCGGCGCGTGGTCTACGACCTCGTCAACGTCATCCAGGGCGAGGCCAAGCTGCCGCAGGCGCTGATCCGCGACAAGCGGGTGGAGACGCTCTATCTGCTGCCGGCCTCGCAGACGCGCGACAAGGACAATCTTACGCCCGAGGGCGTGGAAAAGGTGGTTGCAGCGCTGAAGACCGCCTTCGACTGGGTGATCTGCGACAGCCCCGCCGGCATCGAGAGCGGCGCGACGCTGGCCATGCGCCATGCCGACATCGCCATCGTCGTGACCAATCCGGAAGTCTCATCCGTGCGCGATTCGGACCGCATCATCGGCCTGCTCGATTCCAAGACCGTGAAGGCGGAGAAGGGCGAGCGCATGGACAAGCACCTGCTTCTCACCCGCTACGAGCCGGCGCGCGCCGAGCGCGGCGACATGCTCAAGGTCGACGACGTCCTTGAAATCCTGTCGATCCCGCTGCTGGGCATCATCCCGGAAAGCATGGACGTGCTGCGCGCCTCCAATGTCGGCTCGCCGGTCACGCTCGCAGACGGCGCCAGCGCCCCGGCGCGGGCCTATTTCGACGCGGCGCGCAGGCTCAAGGGCGAGGCGCTGCCGGTCACCGTTCCGGGCGAGAAGCGGGGCTTCTTCGGCAAGATCTTCGGAAGGAAGGCGGCATGAACCTGCTTCGTTTCTTTTCCCGTTCGCCGGAATCGGCGCCGGCCGCGCGTGAGCGTCTGCAGGTGCTGCTCGCCCACGAGCGCGCATCCACCGGCGGCTCCGACCTCGTCAACAAGCTGCGCGACGAAATCCTCGCCGTGATCTCCAAGCACATGAAGATCGACGACGAGAAAGTCAGCGTGAAGATGGAGCGCGGCGCCCAGGTTTCCACCCTCGCCGTCGACATCGAGATCCCGTTCGAGGCCGGCAAGGGCACACGCAAGAAGGCGGCCTGACGGCCGCTGCAACCCCTGTCACATCAGCAAAGGAGGGCCATCATGACCCGGCTAGCACTTCTCGAAAGACTGAAGGAAGTCCAGCAGATGCCCAGATATCAGGGGCGCGACATCACCACGATCAGCGCGGTGCTGTCGAACGAGGCGCTGGCGAAGCATCTCGAACTCTGCGAACAGGCCGCCGGCGCAGCCCCGCGCTTCGCAGGCAATGGCGGCGAAGCCGGTCAGGGCGGCATCGCGGGCCGCGCCTGAACCGGAGAAACCGGCCCACCCGGGGCCTGATTGCTCAAAGCCCCCGCAATGCGGGGGCTTCGTCGTTTCGCGGGGCATGCGCTCACGCGCTCTCTTCCGCGATGCGCGACGCTGTCCGTGCGCTGTGCTCGGCGCGCTGGACCAGCCAGATGCTGCCGATGACGAGCACGAAGCCGGCCATCTGCAGCACCGTCAACGACTGGCCGAGGAACAGCCATCCGAGCACGACGGCCGTCAGGGGGCTCAGGAACAGCAGCGACGACACGACCGGCGATGGCAGCCGCGCGATGCCGCGGAACCACAGCACATAGGTCAGCGCCGCGCCGATCAGCCCGAGCCAGACCAGTGCCAGCAGGTTGGATGGCGTCGGCATAGGCACTGACGGCTCGAACGCCAGGACGACGGGAACCAGCAGCAGGCCGCCGGCCGTCAACTGCCACGCGGTGAAGGCGAGCGGCGAAACCGGCGGCTGCCATTTGCGGCTGAGCACCGTGCCGAACGCCATGGAGAGGGCGCCGGCCAGCCCCGCGGCCACGCCCAGCGGATCGAGCACGGCACCGGGCGTGAGCACGAGCAAGCCGACGCCTGCCACGCCGGCAACGGCTGCCAGTACCGCCAGGGAGCGGATCGGGGTCCCCAGCAGCATGGATGCGACGAAGATGACGATCAGTGGCTGCACGGAAAGAACCGTCGCGGCGACACCGCCGGGCAGTCGGTAGGCGGCGACGAACAGCAGGCTGAGAAACACCGAGATATTGAGCGCACCCAGCAGGAAGGCGCGCGCCCACCAGATGCCTTCCGGCAGCCGGCGCACGATGAGAAGCAGCAGCAGACCGGCGGGTAAGGCACGCAGCGTCGCGACCGTCATCGGCGAGAATTCCGGCAGGAACTGCGATGTGACGATATAGGTGCTGCCCCAGACGATCGGCGTGATCGCGGTCAGGAGCAGGTCGGAGCCGGGCGTTTTCATGAGATTTCCAGAACTTCGGCGAGCGGGCGCCGCGGCTTTTGCGGCCAGTTGCCGGGCGCGGCGCGCCCGACGGCGACCAGCATGACGGGAACCTCGTCGCCTGCAAGACCGAAGGCGCGCGCGACGCCGCCGGCATCGAAACCGACCATCGGCCCTGAGGCGAGCTCCAGCGCCTCCGCAGCATAGATCAGCGTGGCGGCCCCGAACGTTGCCGACCGCACCGCCTCGTCGCGCGCCATCTGCGGATCGGCATACTGGCCGCGTGCACCCTCCAGCCAGCCGGACGCCATGTCCGACGGCATGAAGCCGGCCTCCACGAACGGACGCAGACGGACGGGCACCGCAGCATGGTCCGGCAACGTGCCGCAGATGATGAAGGTGACGGCGGCCTGCTCCACCTTGGCCTGACCATAGGCCAGCGCCCGCAGCCGCGCCTTGCTCTCGGGCGTGCGCACGGCGATGAAGCGCCAGTTCTGGAGGTTATAGGCGGACGGTGCTCGCGTCGCGA
>JAEWFU010000116.1 GCA_023388675.1 Pseudomonadota bacterium
CGCCCTTCCGGCTTGAACTTGGCGATCATCTCCGGAAAGCCGATGCCGAGATTGACATAGGCGCCGTCGGGCAGGTCCTGCGCCGCCCGCCATGCGATCTGGGCGTTGGAAAGCTTTGTCGTCATCAATTCGCTCCCTCGCGCAGCAGAGCCTCTTCCTGTCGGGGATTCGCCACCTCGACGATACGGTTGACAAAAATGCCCGGCGTGACGATGTGCTCGGGATCGATTTCGCCCGGCTCGACGACGCGGCTGGCCTGGACGATCGTCGTCTTCGCCGCCATCGCCATCAGCGGCGAGAAGTTTCGCGCGGCCTTGCGGTAGGTCAGGTTGCCCTTGCGGTCGGCCAGTTCCGCCTTGATGAGGGCCACGTCGGCTTTCAGCCAGCGTTCCTGGACGTAGCTGCGCCCCTCGAATTCGGCCACCGGCTTGCCTTCGGCGACGTCGGTGCCGAAGCTCGACGGCGTGTAGAAGGCTGGGATGCCGGCGCCGCCGGCGCGGATGCGCTCGGCGAGCGTGCCCTGCGGCACCAGTTCCAGCCCGATCTCACCGGCGAGATATTTGTCCGTGAAGGCCTTTGGATCCGACGAGCGCGGAAACGAGCAAACCATCTTGGCGACCATGCCCGCATAGATCATCGCCGCGATGCCGACGGAACCGTTGCCGGCATTGTTATTGATGACGGTCAGCGAACCCGGAGAGCCGGTCTTCTTATAGATATCCACCAGCGCGTGAATGAGTTCGATTGGCGCGCCGGCCCCGCCGAAGCCGCCGATCATCACCGCCATGCCGTCTTCTATTCCGGCCAGAGCATCCTGGATGCTCGGACTAATCTTATTCATATCCGGTCCTGCCCTTCGTCGGCTGCCGCTCCCTGGGCGCGGTCACCAAGGTTCCCGCCAGCCCCCGAAAGCGCCGCCTGCCTCCAACAAAGTTCGCATTGCGAACAAATGTTCTTTATGCGATACTTCGATAGATGAAGCAGGATAGCGAGTCAATCGAACGGGATGCGGGACGCGACATCGTCGGGTCTTTCGCGCGCGGCTTGGCGGTGATGGAGATACTAGCCTCCCACCCCGCGGGGCTGACGCTGACCGAGATGGCGGACCGCGCGAAACTGACCCGTGCCGGCGCGCGCCGGTTCCTGCTCACTCTTGTGGCTAGCGGGTACGCGATCCAGGATGGGCGGAAGTTCATGCTGTCGCCGCGCCTGATCTCGGTTGCGCGGAGCTGGCTTTCCGGCTCGTCTCTATGGACCTTCGCCGAACCCTACATGCGCGCAGTCTCGCAGGCGCTGAACGAATCCTGCTCGGCCGCCATTCTAGTGGATGAAGATGTCGTCTACGTCGCCCGTGTCGCCGGCAGACGCATCGTCTCGGTCGGCTTGCACGTCGGCACGCGCCTCCCCGCTTATTGCACCTCGATGGGCCGGATCCTGCTTTCGGGCCTGCCGCCGGCAGAGCTCGATGCCTTCCTCGGCAAGGCGACGATCCGCGCCAACACACCGAAAACCGTTACGGACCCCGCAGCACTTGCCCGGCTCATCAGGCAAGCGGGCGATGACGGCTACGCCGCGGTCGATCAGGAGCTGGAAATCGGCCTGCGCTCGATCGCCGTGCCCATCCGCGACCGCTCGGGCCGCATCGTCGCGGCCATCAACGTGTCGACCCAGTCCGCCCGCACCTCCATGGAGGATATGGAGCGCACGTTCCTGCCGCACCTGCGCGAAGCCTCTGCCCGCATCGAGGATTTCTTCGTCGTCGAATGAGCCAGGACCGGCCCTGTCAGGAGAAACGATCCCGGCAACGATTCAGGGTGGTACGATTCACGGTGCCGTGCCAACCCTTCGGCAATTCCGCGAAGACGAGGAACGGCGATGACTCCCGATGAAGCAGAAACCTTCGTAAGCAGCTTCGAGGCAGCGTGGGCCGCGCGCGACGGCGAGGCAATGCGAAAGCTCTGGCATCCCGACGGGCTGCTGTTCACGCCCGTGGTCGACCGGCCAGTCGCGCCGCGCGAACTGCCGAAGCTCGTCGCGGCACAAATCCGCATCGCGCCGGACCTTGTCTGGCATCTGCTCGATTGGGCGATGCGTGGATCGCTCGTCTATGTCGAATGGCGCGTAACCCAGACGATTGCCGGCACCCCGACTGAATGGCGCGGCATGGATCGCTTTCTGCTGGAGGATGGCAGGATCCGCGAGGAGCACGTCTTTGCCGACACGACGCCGATGCGGCTGATGGCGGCGCCGGATGCCGACCGCAGGCGTCTGGCCGCCGCGAGCGGGATGGGCGTGTCGCCGACACCGATGATCCGCATCTAGGCCATGCCGGGTTGTCCCGGCTCGCATCTGGTTTTGACAGGCTTACGCAGCGTCCCGCGTGGCGTTGTCCTGCCGGGCGATCGTCACCCGCATCTTGTGTGCCAGCGCGGCCTGGAAGCCGCCGCTCATCGCGCGCCGCGCCCTGTCGGGCTCGTTGCCGTTGGCCGCCTCATCGGCAAGCGCGAGCAACGCGTCCACGAACGAGCCGCCGGGTGCGACCAGCGCCTCCACGAGGGCATCTTCGCGACCGTCTCCGGTGCTATGTGCTTCGGTGCGTTCCATGGGCGCGAAAATACCGCGCGGCCCATGACGGAACGAAGACACGAAAAAGGCAATGTCGGGGCAGTTTGGAGACGTTTCGTCCCGGCCCCGACAATTTGGTAAACAGCGCTTCCAGCAGGCCGTCAGACGTAGCGGTTGACCACGTTTTCCAGCCGTTCCTGCCGGCCGGAGCGCGGTTGCGGCTCGATGCCTTCGGAAAGGGCGCGCGCCGAAATGTCTTCGAGCGTGCGCTTGCCAGCAAGCATCGCCTGCGCCTCGGCACCCTCCCAGCCCGCGTAGCGCTCCGCCAGCGGTCCGGACAGCGCCATGTCCTCGATCATCCTCGCGGCCGCCTTCAGGCCGCGCGCGCAGCAGTCGATACCGCCGATATGGGCGACCAGCAGGTCTTCCGCATCGAGCGACTGGCGACGCAGCTTGGCATCGAAGTTGGTGCCGCCCGTCGTGAAGCCGCCGGCAAGCAGGACCTGGTAATAGGCCAGTGCCATCTCCGGCACATTGTTGGGAAACTGGTCGGTATCCCATCCGGATTGGTAATCGTTACGGTTCATGTCGATCGAGCCGAAGATGCCCAGCGCGTTGGCAAGCGCCAGCTCGTGCTCGAAGGAGTGGCCCGCGAGGATCGCGTGCCCCTGTTCGATGTTGACCTTGACCTCGTTCTCCAGCCCGTACCGCTTGAGGAAGCCGTAAACGGTGGCGACGTCGAAATCGTACTGGTGCTTGGTCGGCTCCTGCGGCTTCGGCTCGATCAGGATCGTGCCCTCGAAGCCGATGCGGTGCTTGTAGTCGACCACCATCGACAGGAACCGCCCCATCTGGTCGAGCTCCCGGCTCAGGTCGGTGTTCAGCAGCGTCTCGTAGCCCTCGCGCCCGCCCCACAGAACGTAGTTCTCCCCGCCGAGCCGCTTGGTGACGTCAATGCAGCTCTTCACCGTGGCAGCGGCGTAGGCGAAGACGTCGGGGTCGGGGTTGGTCGCCGCACCCGCCATGTAGCGGCGGTTGGAGAAAAGGTTCGCCGTACCCCACAACAGCCTGGTGCCGGTCTGCTCCATCTTGCCGGCAAAATAGTCGGCGATCTCGTCCAGCCGCGCGATACTTTCCTTGAGCGTGTCGCCTTCCGGCCGCACGTCGGCATCATGGAAGCAGTAATAGGGCGTGCCCAGCAACGAGAACATCTCGAAGGCCACGTCGGCCTTCTGCTTCGCGAGTTCCATCGTGTCGCCAAACCATGGGCGTTCGAAGGTCTGACCACCGAACGGATCACCACCCGGCCAGGTGAAGGAGTGCCAGTAGGCGACGGCGAAGCGCAGATGATCTTCCAGCCGCTTTCCAAGCACGACCTCGTCGGGATCGTAATGGCGGTAGGCGAGAGGGTTGGTGGATTCCGGCCCCTCATATTTCACCCTGGCGATGTCGCCGAAAAATCCCGTGCTCACGATGAAACTCCTCTGATTGCAGGATAAAGCGCGCGGTAGCGCCGATACGCATCCTCATAAGCCTGCGAAAGCCCCGCATCCGGCTCGATCGTTTCGGCCGTCGCGGGCGGCACGCAGACCGACAGCGGGTCCGCCTTCTCCGCCGCGATCAGGCCGAGCCGGGCCGCGCCGTATGCAGCGCCGAAATCGCCGTCGGCTGGAATGTCGACAGGAATACCGAGCGCAGTCGCGATCGCCTTCAGCCAGTAGCGCGAACGCGAGCCGCCGCCGATCGCGGTGACACGCGAGAGATCGGTTCCCGCAGCGTGCAGGGCTTCCAGGCTGTCGCGAAACGCAAATGCCACGCCTTCCACTACCGCCTGCGTCAGCGCTGCCCGGCCTGACTGATGCGAGAGACCGGAAAAGGCGCCACGGATCGTGGCGTCGTTGTGGGGCGTGCGCTCGCCCGAAAGGTAGGGCAGGAAGGTGACGCCGCTCGGCGCGCGCAATTGCGCGCCGAGCTCGTCGGTCAGATCCTTCGCGCTGCGGCCGGTGATCTCCTCCAGCCAGTTCAGCGAGTCGGTCGCCGACAGGATGACACCCATCTGGTGCCAGGTTTCCCGCAGTGCGTGGCAGAATGCATGTACGGCGCTTTCCGGGTTCGGCAGATAGCGTGCATTGGCGGCAAACAGCACGCCCGACGTGCCCAGCGATACGAATGCCTGGTCGCCCCGAACGGCACCCATGCCGCAGGCGGAAGCGGCATTATCTCCTGCCCCGCCAGCGACGACCACATTGCCGCCCATGCCCCAGCGCGCTGAAAGCGAGGCCTTGAGCGTTCCGGCGGGTTCCGTGCCTTCCACCAGCGCCGGCATATGGTTTTCATCGAGATCGGTGGCGGCGAGCAGCTCGCGCGACCAGGCTCGCCTGCCGACGTCGAGCCACGAGGTGCCTGCCGAATCCGACATCTCGGAGATGAACTCGCCCGTCAGCCACAGCCGCAGATAATCCTTCGGCAGGAGCACCTTTGCCACCCTCGCGAAGACATCCGGTTCGTTGTCCTTCACCCACACGAGTTTGGGTGCCGTGAACCCCGGAAAGACGATGTTGCCAGTGATCGCGCGAAAACGCGGATCGGCATCGAGCCGGGCGGCCTGCTCATGGCTGCGCGTGTCGTTCCACAGGATGCAGGGCCGCAGCACGGCGCCGGCCGCATCCAGCAGCGTAGCGCCATGCATCTGCCCGGAAAGGCCGATGCCCCTGGTCGCCGCAAGCTCCGTCGGGTGCGAGGCCCTCAGCCTGCCCACCGCCTCTTCCGCAGCGCGGATCCATTCGGCGGGGTCCTGTTCCGACCAGCCGTCATGCGGGCGCGATACGTCGAGCGCCGCAGTGGCCGAAGCGATGACCGCCTGATCGCCATCTATCAGAAGCGCCTTGACGCCGGACGTGCCGAGGTCGAGCCCGAGATACATTGGAATGGTCCTCCCCGGTGGGCTTCTTCATGGCCCGCCGAGTGGCACCATAGCGCGGAACCGATTTATTTCGCAATCCGCAAAAAATCAGATCCGGACAGCATTGGCTGGTGCATCCAGCATGTCGTGCGTCCTTCGAGGCTCGCTTCGCTCGCACCTCAGGATGAGGGAAGTGGTTTGATC
>JAEWFU010000179.1 GCA_023388675.1 Pseudomonadota bacterium
CGCCAACACGCTGAACTTCGATTACGAGGTGCGTGCTGCCGATGATGCATTCGACGCTGTCCCCGCGATGAAGATCAAGGGCGAGATGCTCGACCTCGCCAAACACATCATCGACACCAAATCCGGCACATTCGACCCCTCCGCGTTCGACGATCGCTACGATGCCGCGCTTGCCGAACTGGTCAAGGCCAAGGCCGAAGGGCGTGAGATCGAAAAGCCAAAACCCAAGCGCGAGGGCAAGGTCATCGACCTGATGGAAGCCCTGCGCGAGAGTGCTGTTGCGGCCGGCAAGGGAAAGCGGAACGCGAAGAAGAAGGCTTCGACGGCTTCAGCTCCCAAACGCAAGGCTGGTTAAGCAATGGCGCTCGATACATATCGCCGCAAGCGCGATTTCGAAAAGACGCCCGAACCGAAAGGGGCAGTTCGCCAGGCCGCCGGTGGGAACAGCTTCGTCGTGCAGAAGCACGACGCGCGGCGTCTGCACTATGATTTCCGGTTGGAGATGGACGGCGTGCTCAAGAGCTGGGCGGTCACCCGCGGCCCGAGCCTTGTGCCGTCGGAGAAGCGGCTTGCTGTCCATGTCGAGGACCATCCGCTCGACTATGGCGACTTCGAGGGAACGATCCCGAAAGGCGAATATGGTGGCGGCACGGTCATTGTCTGGGATCGCGGGAAGTGGATGCCGGAAGGCGACGCGGAGAAGGGGCTCAAGAAGGGCCATCTCGAATTCACGCTCGATGGCGAGAAGCTTTCCGGCCGTTGGCATCTCGTACGGATGGCGAAGCGGCCGCGCGAGAAGCACGACAACTGGCTGCTGATAAAGGGCGACGACGAGCAGGCCCGCTCGGAAGACGATCCGGACATTCTGGAAGAGCGGCCGGAATCCGTGAAGACCGGCAGGGATGTCGCGGATGTGGCCGGCGAGGAGCCAGGCTGGTCGTCCAGGACCGGCAAGATCGACAAGGCGCCACAGAAGGCTGCACCCGCGGTTCGTGGGACGAAGAAGGCGCGCATGCCGGATTTCGTCGCGCCGCAGCTCGCCACGCTCAAACCGCACGCACCCGCCGGCAAAGGCTGGATCCACGAGATCAAGTTCGACGGATACCGTCTCCAGGCCCGTATCGAAAAGGGCAAGGTGAAATTGCTGACCCGGAGCGGTCTCGACTGGACCGCAAAGTTCGGCAAGGAGGTGCCGAAGGCCCTCGCGGCTTTGCCCGTCGATCAGGCTATTCTTGATGGCGAGCTGGTGGTCGAAGGGTCTGGCGGCGCTTCGGACTTTTCTTCGCTGCAGGCGGATCTGAGCGCCGGTCGCGCCGACCGTTTCGTCTACTATGCCTTTGATCTTCTCCATCTGGACGGTCGCGACCTGTGCGGGGCCGCGCTCGTGGATCGCAAGGCGGCGCTGGCCAGGCTGCTAGAAGGCGGGCCGGACAAGCTGCGCTACTCCGACCACTTCGAGGAGGATGGCGAGATGGTGCTCCGCCATGCCTGCCGGCTCAGCCTCGAGGGGGTGGTTTCGAAGCGTGCGGCAGGCAAATATGCCTCCGGTCGCGGGCGCGACTGGATCAAGTCGAAATGCAGCGACCGGCAGGAGATGGTCGTGGGTGGCTTCGTGCCTTCGACGACGTCGAAACAGGCCGTCGGTTCGCTTGTGCTGGGTGTCTACGACGACGGCAAGTTGCGTCACGTCGGGCGCGTTGGCACGGGGTTCAGTCGCGATGTCGCCCACGATCTCTACAACCGTCTCGGCGCGCTGGAGCGCAAAACGTCCCCGTTTGCCGACAAGCTGGACGCTGTGGCCCGTCGGGGCGTCCGCTTCGTCAAACCGGAGCTGGTAGCCGAGGTCGAATTTCGCGACTGGACTGCGGACGGCAGGCTGCGCCATGCTGCGTTTCGCGGTCTGCGGGAGGACAAGCCTGCCGGCGAAGTGGTGCGCGAGGAGGAAGGCGTGGCAACCAGAAAGGCGTCGACCTCAAAGGTAAAGCTGACGCACCCCGACCGTGTCTACTGGAAGGATGCCGGCGTCACGAAAGAGGGGCTTGCGAGCTATTACGCGCAGGTCTGGCGGCTAATGGCGCCGCATGTGGTTTCGCGTCCCTTGGCTCTGGTGCGTTGCCCGCAAGGTACGGCCCAGAAATGCTTCTTCCAGAAACACGGCTGGAAGGGCATGAGCGGTGAAATCCTGACGCGCCAGGACCCGCATGATGACGAGGAAGATGGCCTCATCGCGGTGGATTCGCTGGACGGGCTGATCGGCCTCGTGCAGGGCGCAACGCTGGAAATCCACACCTGGCAGGCAAGCCTCGACGAACTCGAAAAGCCGGACCAGCTCGTGATCGATCTCGATCCGGGCGATGGCGTCGCCTGGAGTGCGGTGATCGATGCAGCGACCGAGGTGCGCGAGCGCCTGGAAGCTGCGAAACTCGCGCCGTTTCTCAAGACAACCGGCGGCAAGGGACTTCACGTCGTCGCGCCCTTGAAACCCGCCGCCGGCTGGGACGCGGTCAAGGACTTCGCACGCCAGATTGCCGATTCGATGGAAGCGGATGCGCCCGACAGGTTCATCGCCAGGGCAACCAAGGCGGAGCGCAAGGGCAAGATCTTTGTCGACTATCTGCGCAACGGCCGTGGCGCGACCGCCATTGCGCCGTACTCAACGCGTGCTCGGCAAGGTGCGACGGTGGCGATGCCTTTGGGCTGGGACGATCTCAGACCTGAAATAGGCCCCGGCTACTTCACCGTCGACAATGCGATGGCGCGGCTCGACAATCTCGATGCCGATCCATGGGCCGATTTCAGAAAGGCCGCTGCTACGCTCGCCGCGAAAAAATCGTAGCCGTCAGCGCGATTTGCCGCCCTTCTTCTCGGCCTCGACGCTCCTGCGCAGCGCGTCCATGATCGAAACCACGTTGTCGGGTTTGTCGGCCGGCGCGTCCTTCTTGCTGCCCTTTCGCGATGTCGGCTGCTTCTGCTTTTTCTTCTTCGACGAGATGATGCGTTTCAGGCGCTTCTGCACCGGGTCCTGCACCATGGAAGGGTCCCATTCAGCGGTGCGCTCGTCGATCAGCTTGCCGATCATGCGCAGCGCTTTCGCTTCGGGTTTGCTCTCGTCGATGTCGGAGAAATAGTCCTCCGCCTCCCGCACCTCGTCACCGTATCGCAGCGTCCAGACGACGATGCCCTTGCCGCGCGGCTCCAGCATCAACGCGCGCTCGCGCCGGTAGAGCACCACGCGTGATATCCCGACCATGCCGGTGGCGGCCATGGCATCGCGGATCACCGAAAAGGCCTCTTCGGCAATCTTGTCGTCGGGGGTCAGATAATGCGCCTTGTCGAGCCATATCCAGGGGATCTCTTCCCGCGCCACGAAGGTGTCGATGTCTATCGTTCGTGCGCTTTCGAGCGCGACCGCTTCCAGTTCGTCATCCTCAAGCAGGACGAACCTATCCTCGGAAATGGGATACCCTTTCACCTCGTCGCTCTCGCGAACCGGCTTGCCGGTTTCCTCGTCGACATAGCGGCTTTCGACACGGTTTCCGGTCGCACGGTTGATGGTGTGAAATCGCACCTTGCCTCTGGGCGAGGTCGCCGGAACCATAGCCACCCGGCATGTCACCAGCGAAAGCCGCAGATAGCCCTTCCAGAAGCTGCGTGGCGCCATTGCCGTCTCCCACGTTCCAGATCAGGCAACGTGGGAGCTTGTTCTTCGTTCCGGCGCAAGGGAACCGCCGCCGATCAGCGGCGTTGGCCCGGCAAGGAAAAGACTATGTTGAAGATACTGAAAAGTCTGATGGCGGAGCTTCTTCCCGGCTGGGCAAAGGCCAGGGCGCTAAAACATCGGAAATCGACCGTTGGCAAACGCGACGGAAGCCTGAGTACCGGAAACCCTGTCCCTGATACTCACGGCCGCGTCACGCGGTCTCCAGCGAGGTGAAGGCCGATTTGGAGGTCTTGCGCGCACTTACAAGAAGTCCTCGGGTGTAGTCGTCGTTCGGCGCGTTGAAAATATCTGCCGTCTTGCCCTGTTCGACGATCCTCCCGCGGTTCATCACGAGGACACGGTCGCAGAGTTCGCGCACCACCGCGAGATCGTGGGAAATGAAGACGTAAGTCAGGTCCAGCTCCTCACGCAGTTCGCGCAGGAACGCCAGCACCTGCGCCTGTACGGACACGTCGAGCGCCGATGTCGGCTCGTCGAGAAGCAGGAGCTTCGGGTTCAGCGCGACGGCGCGTGCGATGCACACTCGTTGCTTCTGGCCGCCCGACAGTTCGTGCGGGTAGCGATAGCGGAACAGGCGCGGCAACTGCACGATGTCGAGCAACCGGTCGACCTCCGCATCGATTTCCCGCCGGGAGAGCTTGGACTGGATGC
>JAEWFU010000161.1 GCA_023388675.1 Pseudomonadota bacterium
AACGGGATGAAGTAGATGATGCTGCCCAGCCGCATCGCCTCGAATCCGGTCGCCATAGGCGGCGTCTTGGCTATCGACGCGGCTGCGAAGGCACCCAGCGCCACGGGCGGTGTGATGAAGGACAGCATGCCCCAGTAGAAGATGAACATGTGCGCGGCCATCGGGCTGATGCCGACCTGAATGAGCGCCGGCGCCAGCAGGATAGCCAGGAAGATGTAGGCCGCCGTCGAGGTCATGCCGGTGCCGAGAACCAGGCCGGTGAAGGCGCCCATGAGCAGCAGCGCCAGCACGTTGCCGTCCGCGATGCGAAGCAGGTCGTTGACCAGCGTCGCCGCGACACCCGTCATCGATAGTGCACCGATAATCATGCCGACAGCTGCGAGGATCGCCACCATGTTGGCGAACAGTGAACCGAGATTGTCGAGGAAACGGCCAACATCCTTCCAGCCCCAGCGATGTTTCTTCGAAAAGAGCTGGTTCAGCACGATCAGAAGCGGCGTCGCGTAATAGGGGGCGAGCGCTTCCCGGCGCATCACCAACAGCATGTAGATCAGCACGGCAAAGGCGAAGATGTAGTACCAGCCGTCCTTCAGCGTCTGGCTAAGCCGTGGCAGTTCGTCCGTCGGGAGGCCTTTCAGCTTCTTATTGCCGGCGTAGGCGTCGATCTGGATGAACAGGCCGAGGAAATAGAGGAAAGACGGAATGATGGCGGCGAGCGCCACGTCCGCGTACGGCACGTTCATCACGCTGGCCATGACGAAGGCAGTGGCGCCCATAACCGGCGGCATCAGCACGCCGCCAGTGGAGGCGCAGGTTTCCACGCCGGCCGCCACCGTGCCGCGAATTCCTGTTCGGCGCATGGCGGGGATCGTCATGACGCCGGTGGTGAGTACGTTGGTGATGACGCTGCCGCTCATCGAGCCGAGCAGGCCGCTGGAGAAGATCGCCACCTTGGCCGGGCCGCCGCGGACCTTGCCGAGCAGGGCGAAGGAAAGGTCCATGAAGAACTTGCCCGCGCCCGTTTGTTGCAGCGCGGCGCCGAACAGCAGGAAGCCGATGATCAGCGAGGCGAAGGTGCGCAGCGGAATGCCGAGAACGCTTTCCGAGCCCATCGCATGGTAGGCGGCGGTA
The DNA here is from genome assembly GCA_023388675.1 of Pseudomonadota bacterium. Classification (GTDB taxonomy): domain Bacteria; phylum Pseudomonadota; class Alphaproteobacteria; order Rhizobiales; family Rhizobiaceae; genus Aerobium. The sequence continues at coordinate 1,132 of JAEWFU010000161.1, forward strand.
TAGGCCGGGCCAGAGCCGAAGCCGGAAATCGCGGCCGGCAAATATTCAGTATAGACGGGATAGAGCGACATCGCGCCGACGATGATCGCCAGCGGCAGTCCGCCGGCGCGGCGCCCCGCCTCCAGAACCAGGATCCACAGGGCGAACGAAAAGTATATTGCCGTTTCCGGCGGCGCCATTTCCCAGCCGCGCAGGGCGATGTTGAAGGCGTTGACCAGGAAATAGCCGCACACGACCAGAATCGCGGCTGCGAGAAGCCAATCATACCAGGGCGGTGTCAGCGAGCGCGCCGAGGAACTTGCCGGATAGATTAGGAAGCAGCAGGCGAGCGCCAGGCCGATGATCGCGTAGAAGAAGCGCAGGTCGATCAGCGTGTAGCCCACGAAGAACCCGAGATTGAAGGTCTGGTTGACCGACAGCACCAGGATCAGCGCCGCGACGATGCGCACCGTCCAGAGCGGCAGGCCGGCTACCTCGCGCGGGCCGGATTCGAATTGCGACGCGTCCACGGGCTGCGGAGTGATTGCGTCCGTCTGGGTCATGCGTTCCTCCCGGATGCCACACGCATCCTATGTCCTCAAGCGCACTTCGGCGTCCGCAATCGTTCTACCCACGCGCTAGGTGACATCAAGGCCGATCAGCTTCGAGGGGTTGTCGCGCACCATCAGGCGAACCTCGGCCTCTGTGAAGCCAAGCGCGAGGCACAGCTTGATGGCCTGGCGCATGCCCTCGACCGGTGTCGGGTTGTCGACCTGGCCGAGGTCGGAGCCGATCGAGGAATGCTCGACGCCCGCGGCGAGGATGTGTTCCTTCAACTCCTGCGGAGAGAACACGTTGAAGCGGGAGTCGACGTAGAGACAGGCCGACTGCTCGATCAGCGCGCCAAACTGAGCCAACTCGGTGATGTCCTCATAGGTGAAGTGCAGGCCGTACATCGGATGGTTGACCAGCAGCCGCTTGACGCCGCGCTTCTTGGCCTCTTCGAAGAGCTTCCAGATTTCCCAGACATGCAGATGGCCCGAAGACAGGATCGCGTTGAACTCTGCAATCGAATCCAGAATCTGCTTTACCTCATCGAGGAGTTCGCCATAGGCGTCTACCACCGTGATACCGGGCGACGGCTTTAACTGTACGTTGGACGCCAAGCGCGACTTGCGGTGCGAACTGCGGATGTGGTTCGCCGACTGTGCCGTGGGCATCCATATCAGCTTCGCACCCTGCTTGAGCTGCGCGTCGACCACGAAGGGATTGAGGCCACCGGTGCTGTTGTTGAGCACCAGGCCGCCGAACATCGCCACGTTCAGATGACCGAGCACGCGGTCCATGATTGGAATGAACGGCGCGACCGAATAGTGGTGATCCTTGAACATGATGCCGCGCATGCCAGCCGCTGCCGCCTGTTCGACGGCTTCGAAATGGTCGACCTGACGCGCCATTGTGGATGGGCCGGAATGGACGTGAAGATCGACGGCGCCCTGCATCAGACCATCTACGATGGCGTCATCGATCGTTGAAATGAGGTCGCGTACCGCCTCGCGGTTGGTTGCCGATGCCATGCCGGTCTCCTTCTTGTCAGGCGGTATTGCCATAGAGCTTGACACCTTCCGGTCACAACTTATCAAGGACTGCATTTCGGCAGATGGAACGCGAGAGGTGATGCGAGGCAGAAAATGGGTATCAGGGCGATCGAGCGCGCGATGCGCGTGCTGCAGGAAATGAACATGCAGCCTTACACGTCGGTGGGCCACCTGCACGCACGCACCGGGCTGCCTAAGCCGACCCTCGTGCGCATCCTGCAAACTCTGGAACAGGCGGGCTTTGTCGAGAACGACCCGCGTGCCGGCGGCTACCAGCTTAGCGCGCTGGTCTCCTCGCTCAGCTCCGGCTACCACAAGGAGCCGATGGTGGTGGAGGCCGGTCGGCCATGGGCCATCGCGGTGACACGCAAGCACCAGTGGCCGGTGTCGATCTCGCTTCTCGACCGTGATGCAGTGGTGGTGCGCTTCAGCACGGTGCCCGACAGCTCCGTCTCGCCGTTCCACAAGACCGTCAACATGCGTCTGCCGCTTTTGACCCGGGGAATGGGGCTTGCCTATCTGGCGTTCACCCCGCAGGAAGAGTTCGAGCTGATCGTTGGCATGCTGCGCAATTCCGGCGACCCGGAAGACGACTATGCCCGCCATCCCGAAAAGCTAGACCGGCTGGTCCGCACAACGCGCGAGCGCGGCTATGCCGTGCGTTCGCCCGAGGTGGAGCCGCGAAACTCCAACACCATCGCGGTGCCGATCTACAACGAGAACGACCGCGTTGTCGCCAGTCTCGGCCTGACCTATTTCATTTCCGCCTTTCCCTCGCAGAGCGAGGCGTGCGACCGCTATGCCGCTGTGCTCAAGTTAGCGTCGACGGAAATATCCAAGGACCTCGCTCGTCTGAATAGAAGTCCTATCGCCTGACGGGCGTAGCACGTTCAGCGCGAGTAGCGCGCCAGCCAGCTTCTCGGGGCTGACGTCGTGCCGACGTGGGCTTTGATGTGTAGATGTTCCGGTCGCGATGGCGATCTATCATCTTCACGTCAAGTCATTGGGAGGACGGCTGGAAGCAGCGCGGTGGCAGCTGCTGCTTACCGCTCAGGCTCACGGCTGCGCGATCACCGGATCGGCGCGTGAAGGATTTCTCCAACAAGCGCGGCGTCGTGCATTCCAAGGTGTGGCTGATCCATCGCGAAACTTGGCGCTTCATAGACGTTCGATTGCCTTCTCAATGCACTCACGCCGCTGCGTTGCAACATAAGCTCGGAACCGACCTTCACGTTCAAACTTGCAAGTCGAGCGATGATCCTGCACGTTACGGCATGGAGGGCGGCCGGCTTCTGAACAACAGGGAAGGAGCTTACGATGAGAAGTATCATCCTCGCTGGAATGTTCGTGCTCTCGGCCTCGGCTTCCTGGGCACAGACCACCACGTCGCCGCAGCCCGCTGCTCCCGCAGCTGAAGCGCAGACCGATCAGGCCGCCCCGCAGCAAGGCGGCCCGGCCAATCTCTGTCAGGAACTCGTCGCCTTCATGAAGGCGCCCCCGCCCGAGCCAGCCGCGCCGGCCGGCGCGGCAAAACCGGCAGAGCCGCCGGCGCAACAGTCGGCGTCCGGCGGGCAGGCCGCACCGGGCAAGGAGAGCGCCGCCACGCAGGGCACGACCGGCGCCGATCAGGCGAAGGCAGACGAAGAGACGGGCTCGGCGCAGGAGATCACCGGACAGGATGGCGTGGCGACCGATGCTCCGAAGCCCGGCAAGGACAATGCCGCCGCAAGCGGCTCGGCGTCGAATGCGCCGCAGAAGGAAAGCAGGGCTGCGCCCGTGCCGCCTGCCGATGTGACCAGCACACCGAAGGAGGAGGTGCTGACGGTGGAGGCAGCCGAACAGCTTGCTTCCGCCAACGACATCGAGCAATGCCACAAAACAGCCCGTGAAATGAGGGTTGCCGGCGTCGCCTTGCCGCCGCCGCTGATGGCTTTGGCAGCGCTCGATCTTCAGTATCAGCAGACGTCGGGCCCGGCGACCGAGCCATCGGGGACCGCCGATCCGGTTGAGGACGAATAGGCGCGGCTTGCGACGACGGAATTTTTCGGAGGCGGGCCATCGGCGGCCTGCCTCGAAAGGCAACGGAAGGAGTAGGCGGGAATGGGCATGATCTTGACGGGAATCGTCGTTGCGGTCGCAATCGCGCTTGGCGCCGGAGTTTTTTTTCTGAACGCGCCGCAGCAACAGCCGGCGTGGCAGGCCTACAGCACCGAAGGTGCGAGAGTGGGTGATCCGGGCCACAATCTCGTCGGGCCGAACTGGTCCGGCGAACCTGATCCCACCGTGGTCGGGCGCGACGAGATATCTTCCTGAAAGCATGCCTCCCGAACGCGGGAACCGGTTCCGGTACCGGGACATGCGTAAAACGTGGCACCTGAGAGATCGCAACGTGCCTTGAAGCGCGGCGCGATGCGATCAGGCCGCGGGTGTCGAAGCCGGCAGCGCCAGAAAGGAAAAGCCCGGACCGACCGGTCCGGGCTTTTCGATTTGCGGTAGGATCGGCCTATTCCGCAGGCTCGGCGGCATTGTGCGGCGGCACCCTTCCATCAGCCTTGGCCTGCTGCTTCTCGACCCAGGCGCTGTGGTGCTCCTTGGCCCAGTTCAAATCCACCGTGCCGGAACCCATCGCGTCGTAGGCGCCCTCCATGCCGAGCGTGCCGATATAGATGTGTGCGATGATGACCGCGACCATGATGACGCCGACGGCCGCGTGAACATACTGGGCCGTCTGCATGCCGTTGACGTCGGTAAAGACGAACGGGAACAGCAGGAAGATGCCGGAAACCGACAGCGATATTCCGCCGAGCACGACAGCCCAGAAGATGAGTTTCTGCCCCGTGTTGAAGCGCGCTGCCGGCGGATGCGTCCTGTTCGATCGATCGAACAGCCCGCCGGCTTTCTTCAGCCAGTTCGCGTCGTAGCGGTCGGGTAGATTGTCCCAGACCCACAGGACTAGCATGACGAGCACGCCGAGCATGAACGCCCAGGCGACGAAATCATGCGCGTATTTCGCCCATATCGTCCATGTCGAGAATGCCTCCGGTCCGATCAGGGGCATCAGTAGACGCTTGCCGAAGACGAAGTTCAGACCCGTGATGGCCAGGACGATGAAGGCTACAGCGGTCGTCCAGTGCGCCAGACGCTCCAACGCGTTGAACCGGAGGATCCTGACGCCCGATTCACCCGCCTGCGTGCGGATCCTGCCCCTGATGAAGTAGAAAAGGGCGAGCACGAGCAGCATGCCGACGATGGCGATGCCGCCGATCCACGGCAGTGCGCGCTCATGGAAGCCTTGATAGTCGCGGCCCTGCGGCTGCTGCAGGGTGGCGGCCTTCCGGTCCGGTATGCTGACGCGGCCCTGGACCTTGTTGAGTTCATCGAGGAGCTGCTGTTCGCTCACTGCCTGGGCGGTGGGGTTGCTTCCCGAGCCTTCCTGCGCACCCGCAGGAACGACAAGCAGGCCGATGGCCAGAATGAACGCTGCGACAGCCGGCGGAATCAATCGACCAAGGCTCCAGATCCGCATGTGCTTCATCCTCCTGAGCGTGTTTCGCCGCGGGAACCCGTCCAGCGCCCGCTGCCTGGTTGCTAGGTCCTGACCTAGACTTCGACCGTCTCCCGATAGGCCGTCTGCCAGCCCCATGCGCCGGAGCCGTACCCGCGCTGCGTCACACGCTCCTTGTAGATGGCAGCGATGATCTCGCCATCGCCGGCGAGCAGGGACTTAGTCGAGCACATCTCCGCGCAGAGCGGCAGCTTGCCTTCGGCCAGGCGGTTGGCGCCGTATTTCGCATATTCGGCCTCGGTCGAATCCGGCTCCGGACCGGCCGCACAGAAGGTGCATTTGTCCATCTTGCCGCGCGAGCCGAAATTGGCGACGCGCGGATATTGCGGTGCGCCGAACGGGCAGGCGTAGAAGCAGTAGCCGCAGCCGATGCACAGATCCTTCGAATGCAGCACCACCGCGTCCGCCGTCGTGTAGAAGCAATCGACGGGGCACACCGCCGCACATGGCGCGTCGGTGCAGTGCATGCAGGCCATGGAGACCGAGCGCTCGCCCGGCTTGCCGTCGTTGATGGTGACGACACGGCGCCGGTTGATGCCCCACGGCACATCGTGTTCGTTCTTGCAGGCGGTGACGCAGGCGTTGCACTCGATGCAGCGGTCGGCGTCACAAAGGAACTTCATCCTGGCCATTGTTCGTTCCTCCCTATTAAGCCGCCGCGATCTGACAAAGCGTGACCTTCGGTTCCTGCATGCCCGTCACCGGGTCGTAGCCGTAGGTGGTGATGCTGTTGGCGCTTTCGCCCAGCACGTAGGGATCGGTTCCCTCCGGATAGTTGGCCCGCAGGTCCTCGCCCTGGAACCAGCCGCCGAAATGGAAGGGCATGAACGCGACGCCCCTGCCGACACGCTCGGTCACCAGCGCCTTCACCCTGGCTTTCGAATCGTTTTCCGCTCCGTTGACCCAGACCCATGCGCCGTCGCTGATGCCGCGCTCGCTCGCGTCGGCGGGGTTGATCTCGACGAACATGTCCTGCTGAAGCTCGGCCAGCCACCGGTTCGACCGGGTTTCCTCGCCGCCGCCTTCATATTCGACCAGTCGACCGGTCGTCAGGATGATCGGGAACGAATTGGCGATGCCGTTGTCGACCGCCGCCTTCTGCACGCTGAAGCCGATGTTCGGCAGGCGGAACTGCTGGGCATCCGGATAGGTCGGATATTTCGCGACCAGGTCCACCCTGGGCGTATAGATCGGCTCGCGGTGGATCGGCACCGGGTCGGGCAGGTTCCAGGCGACGGCCCGGGCCTTTCCGTTCCCGTATGGATGACAGCCATGGCTGAGCACGACGCGCTGGATGCCGCCCGACAGGTCCGTCGACCACGACACCGCGCCGATGTCACCCATGTCGTCGCCGATGGTCTGGATGACGGTGAGTTCCTCCGGGGTCAGGTCTTGGTCCCAGCCGAGCTTCTGCAGCACGGCCATGGTGAATTCCGGATAGCCGTCGGTGAGTTCGGAGCCTTCCGTGTAGGAGCCTTCGGCAAGAAGCGTTTCGCCGTTCCGTTCGACGCCGAAGCGGGCGCGGAACGGGCTGCCGCCGTCCATGACATGCAGGCCGGTGCTGTAGAGATTGGAGGTTCCGGGATGGCGAACCTCTGGCTTGCCCCAACAAGGCCAGGGCAGGCCGTAATAGTCGCCGCCGATCTCCGGCTCGTCCTTCGGCGCGCGCAGGGTGACCAGATCGAACTTGTGCTGGTTCTTCATGTGCGCCTTGAGCCGCTCCGGCGACTGGCCGCAATAGCCGGTCGACCAGCTGCCGCGGTTCATCTCGCGCAGCACGTCCTCCGGCACCGGCCGGTCACCTTCCACCGCGATGTTCTTGAACATCCAGTCGGCGAGGCCGAGTTTCTGCGAAAGCAGGTAGAGGACCTGATAGTCGTCCTTTTGCTCGAAGCTCGGCGGTACGATCTGCTCGCCCCACTGGAGCGCACGGTTGGAGGCAACGCGCGACCCCGAGGTCTCGAACTGCGTGCAGACCGGCAGGAGATAGGTGTCTTCCTGACGCCCCGCCTGCACCGCGAGCGAAGCCCAGGTTGTCGGATGGGGATCGGCCACGACCAGCAGTTCGAGGCCCGCGAGACCCTTCACCGATTCCGGTATGCGGGCGATACTGTTGCTGGCATGGCCCTGCACGAACATCGCGCGCATGACGTCGGGCTGCCCGACGTCCTCCTTCGGCAGCGCAACCGAATCGAACCATCGCGTCAGCGGAACGCCGGGCGTCTCCATCAGCTCCTTGGAGGCGAACTGTCCGACCAGATCGCTGTAGGGGATCTCCCAGACGCGTGACCAGTGCTTCCAGGCACCTTCCGTCAGCCCGTAGTAGAAGGGCAGGGTGACCACATCGAGCCCGATATCGGTTGCGCCCTGCACGTTGTCGTGGCCGCGGAAGATGTTGGCGCCGGTGCCCGGCTTTCCGACATTGCCGGTTGCTAGGCACAGGATGCAGCTCGCCCGCGTGTTGGCGGTTCCGACCGTGTGGTGCGTCTGGCCCATGCACCAGATGATCGTCGCCGGCTTCTGGGTCGCGAACATCTCGGCGATGCGCTTCAACTGGTCGCCGGGGACGCCGGTGATCGTCTCCACCTCGTCGGGGGTGTATTTCGCGACTTCCTTGCGGACCTCGTCCATTCCGTAGACGCGCTGGGCGATGAATTCCTTGTCTTCCCAGCCATTCTCGAAAATGTGGTAGAGCATCCCCCAGATCAGGGCGATGTCGGTGCCGGACCGGAAGCGGACGAATTCGGTGGCATGGGCCGCAGTGCGGGTGAAGCGCGGATCGGCCACGATCAGATTGGCGTTGTTGAGTTCCTTGCCTTCCAGCAGGTGCTGCATCGCCACGGGATGGGCCTCGGCCGGATTGCCGCCCATCACCAGCATCGTCTTCGAATTGCGGATGTCGTTGAACGAATTCGTCATCGCCCCATAGCCCCAGGTGTTGGCTACGCCGGCAACGGTGGTCGAGTGGCAGATGCGGGCCTGATGGTCCTGGTTGTTCGTTCCCCACAGGGCCGCGAGCTTGCGGAAAAGATAGGTGCCCTCATTGGAAAACTTCGCCGAGCCCATCCAGTAGACGGATTCCGGGCCTGATTTCTCACGGATTTCGAGAAGCTGGTTGCCGATACCCTCGATGGCTTCATCCCAGGAGATGCGCTGCCATTGGCCGTCGACGAGCTTCATCGGATATTTGAGCCGCCTGTCGCTGTGGACCAGTTCGCGCACGCTCGCGCCCTTTGCGCAATGCGAGCCCCGATTGAACGGGCTTTCCCAGGAAGGCTCCTGCCCGGTCCATACCCCGTTCTGGACTTCCGCCGTGACCGTGCAGCCGACCGAGCAATGGGTGCAGATGCTTTTCTTCAGTTCGATCGCCACGCCCGGCTGTGGCGGGCTGATCGCGGCCGCCTTGCGGACCGTGCCGAGCTGGAACGTCCCGATCGCGGCCAGCCCGCCGACGGCAAGGCCGGAGCCGCG
>JAEWFU010000337.1 GCA_023388675.1 Pseudomonadota bacterium
ACCTGCTCGACCGGCTCGAAGGAACCCGTCGCCGGACGCATGGCGCGACCGCTGAACAGCTCACGCAGCATCAGCACCACCGCCACGACGAGGATCGTCGCCACGAAAGCCGCGATCATGATCGGGAGGGGCTTCGGGAAGTAGGCCTTGAAGGGTGGCGTAGCGCGCGAGAAAATACGCGCATCGGCGGGAAGATAGTTGCGGTCGGCGCGCGATGCAGCTTCCCGATAGCGGGTCAGGTACGATTCGAGCAGTGCCCGCTGCGCCGTCGCCTCGCGCTCCAGCGCCCGCAGTTCGACCTCGTCCTCGCCTGCCCTGGCCGATTCGGCCTTCAGCGTGTTCAGATCCGCAATCAGTTGCTGCTCGCGCGCCTGGGCGGTCGAAACCTCCGTTTCCAGACTCGCCAGAACCTTTTGCACTTCGTCACGAAGCTGCTGGTCGGTCTCGGCAAGCTGCGCATTGAGCGCGCGAATGCGCGGATGGTTGTTCAGCAGCGAGGCCGAGAGATTGGCGAGATCGGCCTCGATCTGCACCTGACGCTCGCGAAGCCGCTGCACCAGCGGCGAGTTCAGAACGTCGGCGACCGTATCCACCCTGCCGCCCGACTGGAGTGCGGCGCGAATGGCGTTGGCACGGCCCTCGGCCGCCGATCGGTTGGCGCGCACGCGGCTCAACTCCGTCGACAACTCCGAAAGCTGCTGCGTAGCCAGCAGCGAATTGCCCTGTCCCACGACCATCAGGTCGGCCTGTGCCCGGTAATCGGCGACCCGCGCTTCGGCCTCGCGCACGCGCTGCCGCAAATCCGCGATCTCCGGCTCCAGCCAGTCCGTCGCTTCCGAATTGGACGCGCGCTTGGCGGCCTCCTGAACCTCGATATAGGCGTCGGCGATGGCATTGGGGACGGCTGCGGCAAGCTTGGGGTCTTCAGAGGAGAACTGGACGACGATGACGCGCGACCGCTCGACGCGGTAGACGACCAGCTTCTCGTTCATCGCCTGCAGCACGCGCTCTTCCGCCGGCGCCTGCGAAGCATCGCTGCGCAGGCCGATAAGCACCAGCAGGTTGCCGAGGGTCGAACGCTGCCCGGTGCCGCCGAATTCTTCGAGGCTGGCAAGATCGAGCTTGCTCGCCACGTCGCGCAGGATGTCGGCGGACGAGATCACCTCGACCTGGCTGGCGATGCCTTCCTCGTCCAGCAACGGCCTGTCACCTTCGGCATTGCCGGTGCTGGGCCGCGTGTATACCGATTCCCGGTTCTCGATGAGTATGCGTGTCTCGGCGCGATAGAGCGGGGTCGCCAGGGACATCAGCAGGAAGGTGCCGACCGCAACCGCAACCGTAGCCACGAGGATGCGCAGCCAGTTCCGTATCAGGCTGCCGAAGAGCTGGGCCAGATCCACATCGACGTCGCTGACAGCCGGTCGTACTTCAGACATCTACCTCAACCCCGGTTACGCGTTTGGCGACATGGTAAAGACGCATGGTAACCGGCGGGTTAAGCACCCGGTAACGCTCCATTCTTCTTTGCTAATGGACCGTTAATGCAGCCTCCTGCGCGCACCGAAAAGCGCTCTCGCTTTACCGGCCATTAACCTTAACAGGACGATAAATGCCTCGTTCGATCCACGGCCGCGGGTCCTCGCGGCATCAGGAAGGTCGTCAGCAGGTCATGAAAAGTCATCTCGCAGCCGCGATAGCCGTTTCGATAGCCCTTGCGGGATGTTCCGGCTATCGCCCTGCCCCCGCCGCATTTCACGAAGCGATCAACGAGCCCTATATCGTCGATGCCGGCGACCGCATTCGCGTGACCGTCTTCGAGCAGGAAACGCTGACCAACACCTATGCCGTCGACCAGTCCGGCTACATCGCCTTCCCGCTGGTCGGCGCGATCGCGGCCCGCGGCTACACAGTCCAGCAGATCGAGGGGCAGATCGCGCAAAAGCTGCGCAACGGATATCTGCGCGATCCCGACGTGTCCGTCGAAGTGGATCGCTACCGGCCGGTCTTCGTGATGGGTGAAGTGGGCGCGGCGGGGCAGTATTCCTACGTTCCGGGCATGACGGTCCACAAGGCTGTGGCGGCTGCCGGCGGCTACACGCCGCGCGCCAACCAGAACAATGTCGACATCACCCGCGACATCAACGGCAAGGTGATGACGGGGCGCGTGACGACCTCCGACCCGCTGATGCCGGGCGACACCATCTACGTGCGTGAACGTTTCTTCTAGGGCCGGGAAGACCATCATCGTGGCCAGCGGCCTGCGCATCATCCACTGCTTTCGTTCACCGGTCGGCGGCATATTCCGCCATGTGCGCGATCTGGTCGCGGCCCAGGCGGCGGCAGGGCATCAGGTCGGCATCATCTGCGATTCCTCCACCGGCGGGGAACTGGAAGAGCACTATTTCGACGAGATTCGCGGGATGCTGGCGCTCGGCGTCTCCCGCATCACCATCCACCGCCATATCGGACCGGGCGACATCGCCGCCGGTTGGCGCACCTACAAGCTCATCAAGGAATTGCGGCCGGACGTGCTGCACGGGCACGGCGCCAAGGGCGGCGCGCTCGCGCGGGTTTTCGGCTCACTTCTGCGGGTCTCCAGGTTTCGCGTAGCCCGCCTCTATTCCCCGCATGGCGGCGTCCTTCATTATGACGCCGCCAGCACCAAGGGGCGCATCCTGTTCGCCATCGAGCGGATGCTGAGCCGCTTCACAGACCATGTCCTGTTCGTGTCGGACTACGAACGGCGCACCTTCGTCGACAAGATCGGCGAACCGAAGGCCCCGGCCAGCCTGGTCTATAACGGGCTCAACGACAGCGAATTCGAACCGGTGCCCGCCAACCCGGACGCCGCAGATTTTCTTTACGTCGGCATGATGCGCGACCTGAAAGGCCCCGACATCTTCATCGATGCGCTGGCTGCGGCTTCCGGTAAGGTCGGACGTCCGCTTTCGGCGGTGATGGTCGGCGATGGCGCCGACCTGCCCTCGTACAGGAAACAGGTGGCCGAGCGCGGCCTCGGCGAGCGCGTGCGGTTTCTGCCGCCGATGCCGGCGCGCAAGGCATTTGCGCTCGGACGGGTCATCGTGGTGCCGTCACGTGCCGAGGCCATGCCCTATATCGTGCTGGAAGCGCTGGCGGCCGGCAAGACGATGATCGCCACGACGGTCGGCGGCATTCCGGAAATCTTCGACCCCGCCTCCCCTGCCCTGGTTTCGCCCACGGTCGAGGGGGTCACGGCCGGCATGGCGGTCGCAATCGGCGACGAACACTGCTTTGCAGCGGCAATGCCCAGCCAGACGGAACTGAGGTCGCGCTTCGGCGCCGCGGTGATGGCGCACAAGGTCGAAGAAGCCTATCGCGCAAGCCTGTCCTAGCACCGGCTCGCTCTCCCACGTCAATGTTTCCTTAGCGGCTTTCTGTTAGGGAAACCCCGATCCGGGAGCAGACAAGATGGCCGAGAACGATCCCGCAATGCGCTTCAGCAGCCAGGCGATACGCACCTTCAAGGAGGGTGAGGCGCCGGCGGCCGTGGGCGAGCTGAACCCGACGGCGCGGCAGATCGCGACCCAGTATCGACGCGACAGCATGTCGCCGGTGATGGTCAGCGGTGTCCTGCGCTTCGTCGAGTTCATCCTGCTCGCCCTTTCCGGGCTTGCGATTTATGCGGTCTATGTCGACGTCCACCATGCGTTTCTGTGGCAATATCCGCTGCTGATCCTCGGCACATCGGCTGTCGCCGTCATCCTCCTCGAGATCACCGACAACTACCAGATCACGCGCCTGCGCCAGCCGATGAACAATCTCGGCACCATTATCCTCGTATGGGGCGGCACACTGGCTCTGGCGACCGTGGCCGGCTTCTTCCTCAAGGTTTCGGCGGATTTTTCGCGCTTCTGGCTTGCGTCGTGGTTCTTCGCGGGGCTCGCGCTCCTGCTCGTCCTGCGATTCGTCATGGCGCGGATGGTCCGCCGCTGGGCACGCAACGGCGCGATGGAACGTCGCGCCGTCATAGTCGGCGGCGGCAAGACGGCAGAGACCCTCATCCGCTCCATCGAACAGCAACCCCATAACGACATCCGCATCTGCGGCATCTTCGACGACCGCGACGACCGCCGTTCGCCGCCGATCGTGGCCGGCTACCCGAAGCTCGGCAATATCGGCGCGCTGATAGAATTCGCGCGTATCGCCCGGATCGACATGCTGATTGTCTCGCTGCCGCTCACGGCCGAAGCGCGGGTGCTGTCCTTGCTGAAGAAGCTCTGGGTGCTGCCCGTCGATATTCGCCTGTCGGCACATTCCAACCAGCTCCGTTTCCGGCCCCGGTCCTATTCGTTCATCGGCTCAGTGCCGATGCTGGACGTCCTCGACAAGCCGATCAACGACTGGGATACCGTTGCCAAGCGAGCTTTCGACATCGTTTTCAGCCTGATCGGCATCGTCGTCTTTTCGCCGATCATGATCGCGACGGCCATCGCCATCAAGCTGGAGAGCAAAGGTCCGGTGTTCTTCAAGCAGAAGCGGCATGGCTTCAACAACGAGGTCATTGACGTCTACAAATTCCGCTCGATGTATGTCGACCAGTGCGACCCGACGGCACGCAATGCGGTCACAAAGAACGACCCCCGCGTCACGCGCGTCGGCCGCATCATCCGCAAGACCTCCATCGACGAACTGCCGCAGTTCTTCAATTCGCTGATCGGAAACCTGTCGCTGGTCGGCCCGCGGCCGCACGCCGTCTCCGCCCAGTCGCACAACCGCCTCTATCATGAAGTGGTCGACGGTTATTTCGCGCGCCATCGGGTCAAGCCCGGCGTCACCGGCTGGGCACAGATCAACGGCTGGCGTGGCGAGATCGATCACGACGACAAGATCAAGATGCGCACCGAATACGATCTCTACTACATCGAGAACTGGTCGCTCTGGTTCGACCTCAAGATTCTGCTGCTGACGCCGATTCGCCTGCTCAATACGGAGAACGCCTATTGAGCGCGGTCACCGCCAACGGCTTGCCGCGCGCGGCCGTTCAGGCCAAGGCGCTGTCGCTCGTTGCATCTTCGGCGGTAGCGCTTGCGGTGTTTCTGCTCGGCTTCGTCATCCGCGAGCCCGCACCCTATGAACTTTTCATGGCCGGTCTTATCGGCGTGTGGTTCCTGTTCGGGTTGCGGCTTTCCCGCCATGCGGTTGCGCTGCTTGCGCTGCTTGCCGCCTTCAACATCGGCGGCCTCCTCTCGATGATGACGATGGGCGATCTCTATACCACGCCCCTCTTTCTGGCCGTTTCGCTGTTTCTGGCCTTCACGGCGGTATTCTTCACAGCGATCCTGGAAGCGGACCACAGACGTTACAAGCTGATCTTCATCGCGTGGGTCGCCGCGGCCCTGGCGACGGGCATGCTCGGCATCGCGGGCTATTTCGGGTTGTTTCCCGGCGCCGAGGTCTTCACCAAATTCGACCGCGCAACCGGAGCGTTCCAGGATCCCAACGTCTTCGGCCCCTTCCTGGTCCTTCCCGGCATCTATGTGCTTTACCGACTGCTGACGGGAAACCCGCTGCGGCTGCCGCTTTACGCCGTCAGTTTCGTCATCATCGTGACTGCGATCTTCCTGTCGTTCTCGCGCGGCGCATGGGGCCTGTTCGCAGCCGCCTCGATGATGCTGACGGCCGCCCTCTTCCTGCAAAGCAACAGCGGCCTGTTCAGGCTGCGCGTGGCGCTGATGGCCGGGCTCGCCGTCGTCATCCTGACCTGCGCCATCCTCGTCGCCATGCAATTGCCCGGCGTCTCCGACCTGTTTTCCACCCGGGCCAAGCTGGTGCAGGACTATGATGGCGGCCAGCTCGGCCGCTTCGCGCGGTTCCCCATCGGTTTCGGCATGGCCACGGAGAACCCGCTTGGCATCGGCCCGCTGAATTTCGGCCGCACGCTTGGCGAAGACACGCACAATGTGTGGCTGTCCTCGCTGATGAACTATGGCTGGCTGGGTTTCGCTTCCTTTTTCGCGCTGGTGGTTTCTACGGTTGCCGGCGGCTTCCGCATCCTCTTCCGCGACAGGCCCTGGCAGCCCTATCTGCTATGCGCCTATGTGACCTTTCTGGGTCACATCGCGCTCGGCACGGTGATCGACATGGACCACTGGCGACATTTTTACGTGCTGATCGGACTGATCTGGGGCGCGATGGCACTCGAAACCCGCCATCAGCGGGCGTTGCGGACAGGACAGCGGCCCCTCGCAGCCGGCTGACATAGCCCACACCTGGCTGTCCACAGGCCGGCACGCTCGAATCCGGTTGTGCGGCCGCGCAAAAACGCTATTTTCGCCGAAACTTTCCAGCCTCCCTCCACGGGACCAGAAGAAACGATCGCCGATTGATACGCATCGCCATTGACGCAATGGGAGGAGACCACGGGCCCGAGGTCGTCATTCCCGGCCTGGACAAGGTGGCCGAACGCCGCCCCGACGTTCGCTTTCTGATCTTCGGGCGCGACGAACTCGTCCGGCCATTGCTCGCAAAATTTCCCCGCGTTGCCGGCGTCAGTGAGTTCACGCATTGCGAGATCGCCGTGCGCATGGACGACAAGCCGAGCCAGGCCCTGCGCCAGGGGCGGTGGAAGTCGTCCATGTGGAAGTCGATCGAGGCCGTGAAGAACGGCGATGCCGATGTCTGCGTTTCGGCGGGCAATACCGGCGCGCTGATGGCGATGTCGAAATTCTGCCTGCGCACGATGGTTTCGATCGAGCGCCCGGCCATTGCAGCCATCTGGCCGACCGTGCGCGGCGAAAGCGTGGTGCTCGACGTCGGCGCGACGATCGGTGCGGATGCCCATCAGCTCATCGATTTCGCGATCCTGGGCTCTGCCATGGCGCGCGCCATCTTCGCCGTCGAGCGCCCCTCCGTCGGGCTGCTCAATGTGGGCGTCGAAGAGATCAAGGGACAGGAAGAGGTCAGGGAGGCAGGCCGCCTTCTGCGCGAATCCAACCTCAAGACGATGGATTACCACGGCTTTGTCGAAGGCGACGATATCGGCCTCGGCTCGGTCGACGTGGTCGTGACCGAGGGCTTTGCGGGCAACATCGCGCTGAAGACAGCGGAAGGCACCGCCAAGCAGATCGCCGAGTATCTGCGTGCTGCGATGAGCCGTACGCTGATGTCGAAGATCGGCTACGTATTCGCCCGTGACGCGTTCAACCGCCTGCGCGAGAAGATGGATGTCCGCAAGATCAACGGCGGTGTGTTCCTCGGCCTGAACGGCATTGTCGTGAAAAGCCACGGCGGGACCGACGACGAGGGCTTCGCGGCGGCGGTGGAACTCGGCTATGACATGGGGCGCAGCCGCCTCATCGACGGGATTCGCCGGGAGCTGGAAGCTTTCCACGGTCGGATGCCGGAAAAACGGGGCGCGGCGCAGGACGATTCCGCCAGCGAAGAATAGGGCAAGCAGGAATGATAAGATCCGTTGTGCGCGGCGTGGGGACTGCCCTGCCGCGCCGCATCATGAAGAATGCGGAATTCGAGACCCTCGTCGACACCTCCGACGAGTGGATCGTCCAGCGCACCGGCATCACCCAGCGCCACATCGCAGCGGACGACGAGACGACTGCGTCGCTTGGGGAAGCCGCTGCCCGCGCGGCGCTGGCCAATGCCGGGCTGACACCCGACGACATCGACCTGATCATCCTCGCCACGTCGACGCCGAATAATACGTTTCCCGCCACCTCGGTGGAGATCCAGGAGCGGCTGGGCATGCGCCACGGCTTCGCGTTCGACATGCAGGCGGTGTGCAGCGGCTTCGTCTATGCGGTGACCGCCGCCGACGCGCATCTGCGCGCCGGGATGGCGCGCCGCGTGCTGGTGATCGGATCGGAGACCTTCTCGCGCCTCCTCGACTGGAGCGACCGCACCACCTGCGTCCTGTTCGGCGACGGCGCCGGTGCGATGGTGCTTGAGGCGGTCGAGAGCCCGGGCGCCCTCACCGATCGCGGTATCCTGTCATCGAGCCTGCGTTCCGACGGCAGCCATCGCGAAAAGCTGTACGTCGATGGCGGGCCGTCGACCACGCAGACGGTCGGACATCTGCGCATGGAGGGCCGCGAGGTCTTCAAGCATGCCGTCGGCATGATCACCGATGTGGTGGAAGACGCGCTGGCCCGCGGCGGCGTGACCGCTGCAGACCTCGACTGGTTCGTGCCGCACCAGGCCAACAAGCGCATCATCGACGCCTCCGCCAAAAAGCTCGGCATCGCGGAGGACAAGGTCGTCATCACCGTTCATCTGCACGGCAACACGTCCGCGGCCTCTGTTCCGCTGGCGCTGGGGGCCGCGGTTGCCGATGGGCGCATCAAGCAAGGCGACCTCGTCCTGCTCGAAGCGATGGGCGGCGGCTTTACCTGGGGTGCAGTTTTGCTGCGCTGGTAAACCGGACGTCAACCAAACTGCCAAGTCGATGGGGTTTGCAGGCAGAGTCCTTGACCTGGCTGGGCCAATTCCTTAACGTCTCGAAATATTGCGGATTTTCAGTTATTTCGACATGGTTGGACAGCCCAATGGGGGGAAAGACACTTACGC
>JAEWFU010000410.1 GCA_023388675.1 Pseudomonadota bacterium
GTGTCATCCGCTATGTCGAGCTGGTCGAAAGCCGGGAGGGCGTGCGCCATTTGTCGAGCCCGTCGGGCGCGCCGGAGGTCGACGACGCCGTTCAGGCGATCCGCGTCGCGATGATGCGCGCGGCCGCCTCCGGCATCCCGCCGGCGATTGGGTCGAAGATGGTCGGCGATTTCGACGAACTGCAGGATGCGCGCAGCGCAAGGCTGGGCACCAGCGCCAGCCTGATCGATTCATCGAAATGGCACCTGCTGCTGACCTTCACCTTCCTGACGATGATGACGGTGGCGATCCTCCATGTCGACCGCCCGGTCGCCGGCCGCACCGCGACGATCATTTTCGCGATCACCGCGCTCGCGGGCCTGTGGATCCTGGTGATCCATGTCGACCCCTTCGCGGACATCCGCGACGACTACCTCTCGCACGGCCTCGCCCGCCTCAAGGACGGGTGACCGCGCGAGATGCCCCGCAAGGGCGGAAAAAACATCGTACAGGCTGATTTCAGGTGCGATTTCGCGGTGTGCCGATGTCACCGCGCTGCGGGCAGGGCTCGCATGACCAACACGCGCGATATCCCCGCAGCCGCAACACCCGCTTTGCGAACATGGCCGAGCGCCGGTACGACCAGGCCTTGGCGGAGGCGGAAGCGGCAATCGCGCTGGCGCCGTATGACGGGCGCATGGCCTATTATCTCGCCGAGATACCGATTGTCGCAGGCAAGCCGGAGCTGGCTCTCGAATGGATCGAGGGCGCCGAGGTGCTCTATCCAGCGGACGACTCCCGCCAGCAGAACTGGCAGCATGAAGGCTGTCGCACTATTCCACTCGCGCGGACCGCAGGCGGCGCTGGATGTGCTGGATGGCATCCGCAGCAACGACGATGTGGTGCTGCGCATCACCCGCATCGCGCGGGCGCGGGCGGCAGCTCTTGTTCTGCTCGACCGGCTCGACGAGGCCAAGCTGGAGGTGAGAAAGCTGCGCGAGCACGATCCGACATGGACCTTGGAAAAGCACAGCAGGCGCTTCTTCTATGTTGATTCGGAGGAACTCAAAATGGTGCGGCGCGCGCTCGCGTTAGCCGGCCTGCCGGAGCGGTGACGCAGACAGCGGATCGCGAGGCAGTCGGCGGCGCCGAAGCCGTGTTGGCTAAGGCTCCAGCGGAAATCCTGATGCTTTTCCGAATCGCGGGTATCGAGCCGCCAGCAAACCGAGCCGAACGACCGCCATGGCATCGCTTGCCGAAGGGCAGCTGTGGGCTGGGCTTGTCCCAGAACCGGACTGCCAGCTTCCGGCCCCGAAGCTGACGGTTCACGATCTCCTCCGCATGCCGTTCAATCATTCAACCCTGGAAGAGATGTTGCGAACCGCGCTTCGTACGATCGCGCGAACTGCCGATGTGGAGCATATCCAATCTTACTGGTTGCGGGCGATGGCGCTGAGGCGCTGTATAGCAGGAACAAAGCTAGATTATTGGTCAAGGGTGGTCTGTTAGCGCTCGTTCATCTAAACTGTCCTGAAAATATACACTGAGGGTTTGGCGTTCAATGATCCAGGCGGTTGTTTTGCAAACCGCAAGCGATGCACAGGAGGTACAGATGGAGCTTTTAATCGGCAGGCAGGAAGATCACGATCGACCGGAGGAGATCACGTCGATCACTCTTGAGCGGCTCACTGTTTCGGATCGACGCGGCTTTCTGAAAAGTACCGGACTAACCGCCCTTGGCGCAGCGCTCGGCATGGCGGTGCCGTTTGGTCGCCATTTCCCCAAGGGTCTTGTTCCGGCCGCGTTTGCGCAAGCAACCGGCGCCGATCTCATGTCGGAAAAGGACGGCCTGACAGTCCATAATGACCGGCCGCTGAATGCCGAGACGCCGGCGCATCTGCTCGATGACGACATCACCCCCTATTCGCGGCTGTTCGTGCGCGCCAATGGTCTCGTGCCGCAATCGGCGTTCGACAAGGATGCGGCTGGCTGGACGCTGACCATCGATGGCGAGGTCGAAAACGAGCTTTCGCTCACCATTGACGATTTGAAGAATGATTTTGAGACCGTCAATCTGGCGCTGGTGCTGGAATGCGGCGGCAATGGCAGGGCATTCTTCCAGCCGGGCGCTTCGGGCAACCAGTGGACGGTCGGCGCGGTCGGCTGCCCGCAATGGACCGGCGTGCGGCTGCGCGATGTGCTGGAAAAGGCCGGCGTGAAATCCTCGGCCGTCTATACCGGCCATTATGGCAATGATGTCGACATTTCCGGCGAAACCGACAAGGTGGTGATTTCACGCGGCGTACCGATTGAAAAGGCGATGGAGCCGGAAGCGATGATCGCCTGGGCCATGAATGGCGAGGATATTCCGGCACTGCACGGTTTCCCGCTGCGTCTGGTCATTCCCGGCTATCCCGGTTCCGTGTCGCAAAAATACCTGACGCGGATCTGGATTCGCGACAAGGAGCATGACGGGCCCAAGATGGGCGGCTATTCCTACCGCATGCCCAAATATCCTGTGGCTCCGGGAACCGAGGTTCCGGAGGAGGATATGGAAATCCTCACCGACATGCCGGTGAAGTCGATCATCACTGCGCCGACGACAGGCGCGCAGGTTGCTCCGGGACAGGCAGTGGAAGTGCGTGGTCATGCCTGGGCGGGCAATGGTGACGTGAAGGCGATGCATATCTCGCTCGACTTCGGCCAGACCTGGCAGGAGGCGGCGCTTGAGCCGGCACCGAACAAATATGCCTGGCAGCGCTGGCGCGCTGAAGTCACCCCGCCCGAGCAGGGCTATTACGAGGTATGGGCGCGGGCGACAGACATGAATGACGTCACGCAACCGGCGGTCACGCCCGGATGGAACCCGCGCGGCTATGGCAACAACATGATCCATCGCATCGCATTGTTCGCCAGCTGATCGGACTGATTGTGTATTACAGACTTCTTTTGAAAGCAGCCTTCACGATCGCTGCGGCAACGGGGTTTTCCCTGTCTGCGGCAGCGCAGACCACCGGTTATGACCCGATGCGTCCGGCAATGCCATTGCCTGGCGCTTCCGCGCAGCCTGAAGGCAACCCGGAATTTGACGGCTTGATCGACGGGCCCGGCGCGGAAGAGACATTTTACATGTGCTCGGCCTGTCACTCGATTGCGCTGGTCAGGCAGCAGCGCCTAACGAATGCGAGGTGGGACTATCTGTGGCGATGGATGATCGAGGAACAGGGCATGGCCGATGGCGGCGAGGAACTGCGGGAAACGATCCTGGGCTACCTGAAGGAACACTACTCGTCGCAACGTTAGAGCGTTTCAGGTTTTGACGGAAGCGTATCCTGCATTTTCGAGATAGTTGCTGCATTCGGTTGGTTGGATCGTTGAGACGAGATGACCGACGTGTCGCCAGGTATCCTCGATGGTGCGCATCTGGGCCTGCCGCATCCAGTGCTTGATCTTGGCGAATGCCTGCTCGATGGGATTGAGATCAGGCGAGTAGGGCGGCAAATACCAGAGCCTGGCGTCGGCGGAGCGGATCATCTGGCGTATCGCAGCGGCCTTGTGGGAGCCGAGGTTGTCCATGACAACAATGTCGCCGGGTTCGAGGACCGGTACGAGTTGCTGCTCGACATAGGCGCGAAAGCACTGGCCATTGATCGGCCCGTCGAACACGCAAGGCGCCGCCAGCCGGTCGCAGCGCAACGCGCCGAGGAAGGTCAGCGTGCGCCAGTGACCGTGCGGGGCGAAGCCGCGCAGGCGCTTGCCCTTCTGCCCCCAACCGCGCAGCGGCGCCATGTTGGTCTTGATCCACGTCTCATCGATGAACACCAACCGCCGTGGATCGAGATCCCGCTGAAAGGAGCGCCAGCGCCGCCGCCTGCGGACGATGTCGGCGCGGGCCTGCTCAAGGGCGAACAGCGTTTTTTTTGAACCGAAGCCCTTCGCGGCGCAGGAACTTCCACACCGTGTCGTGCGACACCTTCACCCCGCGCGACGCAAGTTCATCCTTCAGGCCATGCAACGTCAGATGCGATGTCTGGTTGATGCGCTCCACGATGAACGCACGGTGCGGCTCCAGAATGCGCTTGCGGTGCCCGCCCATCTTGCCCGGCGCCACCGAGCCGGTTGCCCGGTAGCGCTGGTGCCACTTCACTGCCGAGGAAACGGCAACCCCAAAGCGGCTGGCCGCCGACCGGCAACTCTCGCCAGCCTCGATCGCACCGACCACACGCTCGCGAAGATCATTGGATAGAGGTGCTGTCATCAGATGCTGGCCTCCTTTCCAGCCAACATCTTGAATCACAAAATCAACAGAACCGGAAACCCTCTCGATTCAGTCAATCACTGAACCGCTCTAGAGTCTCGGCCGTTTCTGTCACGCCGTAAGGCGCGGGTGGAGCAACCGGCGGAGACGCGAAGCCGTCAATGAGCGCAGCGTTGGAGCCGGTTGCGGTGAGGGTTCCGGCGAAGGCCGCCGGGGTCTGGTATCCGAGGGAGGAATGAGGGCTCGCGGTGTTGAAGTCCTGCCTCCATTCAGCGATGGCGCTGCGAGCATGGTCGAGGCCGAAGAACAGGCTCTCGTTCAAAAGCTCGTCGCGCATGCGGCCGTTGAAGGATTCGACATAACCGTTCTGCATCGGCTTTCCTGGCGCGATGTAGTGCCACTCGACACGGTGATCCTTCGACCAGCCCCCTGGCGCTGTCGCAGCCTGATGCCGTGAGCGCCAGTTCCAGCGTGTCGGTGACATCCCCGGCCTTCATCGTGGTGCACAGCTTCCAGGCGATGATGTAGCGGGAGAAGTCGTCGAGCACCGTCGACAGGTAGAACCATCCCCAGCCGATGACCTTCAGATAGGTGAAGTCGGTCTGCCAGAGCTGGTTCGGCGCTGTCGTCTTGTTATGGAACTCGGCGGCCTTGATGACGATGAAGGTCGGGCTGGTAATCAGGTCATGGGCTTTGAGCAGGCGATATACCGAGGATTCCGAGAATTGAATTCCGCAAGATGGCCGATGAGCACGCCGAATGGATTTCGGAATTGTTCGGAGGCATTTCCGCGGAGGAGTGCTCGGACTTGATGAAGCGCGCTGAAGAAATCGATCCTGTCCTCGCTGGCCGACCGGCGCTGATCGACGCGATGAAGCGCCGGTGAAGTCAGGACCGGACCATCAGCCTGCGCTGCGCGCATCCTCTTCGGCAAACGAGCGCACCGTCTTGATCGCACCGTCCAGCGCCACGCCCTCCGCGTCGGCCAGCGCGGCTTCGCGCAGTCGCCGCAACCAGTCCGCGCCGTCCGGCCTTCCGGCCAACATGGGCAGGCAGCCGATGACGCGGTCATATTTGGAATGTGCCCGCACATGGGTGTCGGAATAGCCCTTGATCAGGCGACGGCACTTCAGCACCTCGACGCCGAGCGCATAGTCGGTCGCGCGTTGCCGCTCGGCCAGTGCCAGCCATTCCTGCCAGTGCGCAGCCTCGACCCTGTGGCGCAGCAGGCTCCGGCGCCAGCGCCGCAAGCCGCCGATCACCCACAGCGTGCCGAAGCCGACGATCCCGTCGGTGCGGATGCGCCTGCCCCGGTCGACCACGCGGTCGAATGTCTTCATCAGCCCGGGTCGCGACTCGATCGCCCGGCCAAGAGCCGCCGGCAGCAACCCGCAGATCTCGGCCATGCGCGGGTGAAAATATTCGGTCGTCCGGAGCGTCTGGCCGTCGGCGAGCCCCACCTCGGCGCGCACCCTGGCCGCCCGTGACGACCGCGTCTTGAGGTCGGCGACGCGGACGATGTCGTCATAGACCATGGCGTTGGCGAGATACTTGGCCGCCTCGCGCGAAAAGGCCCAGTTGCGGGCCGCCTCGTCGCCGGCGACGATACCCTCCAGCCGACCGAGATAGTCCTCGCCATAGGCCGGATCGAGGAAGTCGACCACCTTGGCGACGCCAGGCCGCGCCAGTTCCCGAACCGGCTCCGGCAAGGCATCGACGCGCTTCGAGAGCCTGTCCCACCTCTCCTGAAGCCGCTTCGGTCCACGCGCCGACAGACGGCTTGCGACCGGCGCGGCGGGCTTTGCCGCTTCCCCCGGCACGGTGGTGCCGGCCGCGCGGTCTTGGGCGAGCGCGAAGGCGCGCAGACTCGCCTCGACGCCCCTGCCGCCGGCCGCGATCGTCGCTTCAAACTGCTCGCGCGGGAACGGCAGTTCGCCCGAGCCGGCCAGCGCACCGAACAGGCTCGCCGAGACGACGCTGCCCGCCTGTCTGGCCATCGTTTCCATATCGAAGTAAATGAACCGCCGCGATGCTTCGCCGGCGCGGCGCAGCATGATGGTATTGTCGGCGTGACCGTCGCCGGGAACAACCTTTTCCGATACTGCGAGCATGCGGTGGCTCGAGGCGATCAGCGTCGTGCGGTCGGGAGTGACGAAACCGCGCATGACCGCGCGGCCGGCCTCGGCCAGTTCCGCGGCGATCAGGATGTCGACGTCGCCCGGCGAGGGGCTGAGCGCCAGCACCGGCCGCGCGTCCGGCCGCGCCGGGTCCTTCGGCGCCATCTCGACGTAGTAGATGGTGGCCCCGGTACGCTGCGCAACGCCGGCGACCGAGGTCGACTGCACATGTGTCGCTTTCCATTTAATTAGGTTCTTCCTCACTTTGTGTGGTTAACAGATTGTAGGCATCGCATTTGCTACCTGCGGGGATGCGCACGAAATCGAAATGGTCACCTGGCCCAGGGGTCAATGTTCTGGGCATCTCACTCCAAAACGACGGCAAATGGGCCGTTTCCGCGGTCGCGAAGCCAGTCGGAACGTGTCCGGATTGCTGTATGCGAAGTCGTCATCGGCACGGTTGGCGCAAGCGCACTCTTCAAGACCTTTCGGTTCAGGGGCAGGTGGTGAACGTTCAGCTCACCCTGAGCCGGTGGCAATGCAGACACCGGGAATGTCAGCGGCGAACCTTCACTGACCGATTGCCTGATATCGCTGCACCCTACACGCGGCGTACCGCTCGGATGGCCGCGATTGTAGACTTGGTGGGTTACAGCATGGGTGGCCGCCCCGCGGAACATCTGATGGGTCGCCTTGGTATGCCTGTCAGCGATGACACGATCCTTCGCCAGATCAAACGAAGAGCTTCGGTCTCAATTCAGGATGCAGTGAGAGTCGTTGGCATCGATGATTGGAGTTGGCGTCGCTCCACACGATACGGCACGATCATGGTCGATCTCGAGCGTCGTGCAGTCGTTGATATTCTGGACGACCGCAGCGTTGCGAGCGCGAAAGCATGGCTGCAAGCACGTCCCTCTATTGAGGTCGTCAGTCGAGATCGTTGCGGTCTCTATGCCCAGGCTTCTCGAGAGGGCGCGCCGCAGGCCCGCCAGGTGGCGGATCGCTTTCATCTGGTTCAGAATCTCAGGGCGGCTATCAAGGAACAGATGAGCCTTTGCGGCCATGCCAACGTCAGACCGATACTGTCAGAAGACGCCATTGCCAGCACCACGGCTCAACACCGCCGTGCGCGCCTTGCCCATCGGCAGTCGCGCCAGGAAATATTCGAGATGCTGCATGCTCTACGCCAGCAGGGTCTCACCTACAGTGAGATTGCTAGACGCACGGGATTTGAGCGTCGGAGCGTCACCAACTGGCTAACATCAAGTGCACCCAGGGACAGAAATCGAGCGGCATTGAATCCGACATCCCCTTTGTATTTCGAAGCGTTCCTGGCTGAGTGCTGGAAGGATGGAAACCGCCTTGGGCGTCATCTTTTCCATGACCTCAAGAACCGGGGCTATACTGGAAGCCGTTCGAACCTGGAACGACTTTTGCAGGTGTGGCG
This sequence comes from Pseudomonadota bacterium, assembly GCA_023388675.1. Classification (GTDB taxonomy): domain Bacteria; phylum Pseudomonadota; class Alphaproteobacteria; order Rhizobiales; family Rhizobiaceae; genus Aerobium. Next base: position 7,802 of record JAEWFU010000410.1, read on the forward strand.
ACAAGCCGAAAACGTCCGCTCCGAGGTGACGCTGCCCGAGGTAAAGGTTTCAGAGCCTGTCCGTGATCCTGACACTGGCCATGTCATCTCTGCCGATGCCGTCGCTGCTTTGTGCATCAAGCCGCGCGGCCTGCTGACAAACCGCCAGGCAAGACGGGTCGATGCATTGAAGCAGGGCTCAGAAGCGTTCCGCGTGATGCGTGGCTTGGCAATGCGCTTTAGCGGAATTCTGCGCAGCAGGAACCCTGATGCGCTGGATAAGTGGATCGACGATGCCATCGAGACCGAACTTACGGCAATCATGCGATTCGCCAGTGTTCTGCGGCGGGATATCGATGCCGTGAAAAACGCAATCGAGCTCCCTTGGAGCAACGGTCAAGCCGAAGGCCAGATCAATCGCCTAAAAACACTGAAGCGAGCCATGTATGGCAGAGCCGGGCCAGAACTGATGAGAGCCCGTATGTTACCGTTGAATCACACAAAGTGAGGAAGAACC
>JAEWFU010000187.1 GCA_023388675.1 Pseudomonadota bacterium
CGTTTCGAGACGCTGGACCTGCGCGGCCAGTCGGTACGCTATTATCTGGAAAATTTCGGCCTCGGAAACGGCACCTACCTTCCGTCACCCTGGATCGCGACGACGCTCGGCTACGGACTTTACCTGCCCGACGAAGCGCCGGCGGTTTTCCACATCGCGGCGCCTTTCGATCCCAACATGCTTCGCATCCAGGTCGAGGGCACCCGCCTCGAACTCGAAATCCATCTTGGCGACCTTGGCGAACTTTACGCCGCGCTGATCGAGCGCATCGGTCCGCCGCTGATGCCGGAGGAGAGCTTTTTCGATCTCTGGAAGGCGGGCGACTGGCGCATCGAAAACGCGAAGACCGTGCAGGCCGACATTGACGGGCATGCCGCGCTCGGCCTGCCGATGAGCGTCAAGCTGATCGACGCCTACTGGGCAAGCGAAGTGCATTCCTTTGCCTTCGACACGCAGAAATATCCTGACGCCGACGCCATGATCCGGCGGATGGCGGAAGACGGGACCGAAATCTATCTCTGGCTTTGCCCATGGGTCGTCGTCGGCACCAAATCCTTCGAGTTCGCGCGGGCGAAAGGCTACACGATCGTCGATGCCAAGGGCGAGCTGATCACGCGTAGGCCCGGCGCCAATCCCAATATCGTGGCGGCGCTGATAGACTACTCGAACCCGGAAGCCGCCGCATGGTGGTCGGACAGTCTGCGCGGCCTGCTGCGGCAGGGTATCAAGGGCTTCAAGGCCGACTTCGGCGAGCAGTTGCCCGAGCATGCCGTGCTCCACTCCGGCGAGACCGGTGGCAAGGCGCACAACGCCTTCGTGCGCTACTATCTCGAAGCGACGATCGCTGCCTTCGACGGAAAGGTGCCGGCCGTCATCAGCCGGTCCGGTTCGCCGCGCGTGCGCGCGCCGATCTGGACCGGTGACCAGACATCGGATTTCTGCCCCAAGACCGGGCTGCCATCCTCCGTGCGTGCGGTGCAGAGCGCCGCGTTCTGCGGCTGGTCCTTCGTCGGCAGCGACCTCGGCGGCTATTTCGGCACGCCGACGCCGCAGGTCTTCGCGCGCTGGACGCAGTTCTCCTGCTTCACGCCGCTGATGATGCTGCACGGCCTCGGCTGCCGCGAGCCCTGGGACATGGATGACCAGTCCGCCGCCGTCTACCAGACCTACGGAAAGCTTCATCTGGCGCTCAGGCCGATCTTCGAGCGCTACGGGCAGGAAGCTGCGCAAGGCGGCGCGCCGATGATGCGGATGATGCCGCTAGCCTTCCCCGAGATCGACTGGTCGGCCGTCAACGACTGGGATCAGCAATACATGCTCGGCGACGACATCCTGGTCGCACCCGTGGCGTTCTACGGCAACACGCGCGCGGTCTATCTGCCGCAGGGCGAATGGTTCGATGTGCTGACCGGCGAGTTCGTGTCCGGTTCGGCGTGGCGCATCCACGACGTGCCGCTCGACAGGATGCCGATTTTCATACGCAAGGGGGCACGGCTGACGCTCGCCAGCGACATCGCCGCTCGCCGCGCGGTCCAGCTCGTCTTCGACGATGCGGAAGACGCGATGCGCCCGGCGCCGGAGGAGGGCTGGTCGATCGATGCTGTCGGCGTCGTCGGCGGGTCGACCGAAAGCCAGGCTACGCCAGCGATGGCCGAGGCGGTGGAGAAATGGTTCGGAACCGGGTTCGCCTAGGTCCGTCCCGTAGATGCGGCAGGCAGCTCAACTTGATAGCAGAAGCAGCGCCGCGGGGCGCACAGTGGAGGAGAAGAAACATGCGACATTTCTGGAAGACAAGCACAGCCGCGGCAGCGCTCGCTACCGCGCTCGCCGCGACGCCGGCATTTGCCGACAACGTCGTGCTGTGGGTGAACGCACCGCTCGCATCGGCATCGGATGCACCGATCTATGCCGAGTTGAAGGCTTTCGAAGCCGAGACCGGCCACACGGTCGAACTGCAGGCGGTTCCGCACATGGAGATGGAGCGCAACCTCTTCGTCGCCATGTCCGGCGGTGCCGGACCCGACGTCATGGCGCTCGACATTGCCTGGGTTGCGGGTCTGGCCGATGCCGGTCTGCTTGCCGACGTGACCGAACAGAGCGATCCGATCGCCGATCAATATCAGCCCGGGCCTCTGTCGGCCGGCCGGTTCAAGCAGCGTCAATATGCGATGCCGCTCTACACCAACAATGTCGCGCTCTACGTCAACAACAAGATGCTGGCGGAAGCAGGTATCGACGCGCCGCCGAAGACCTGGGAGGAGTTCCAGGCAGCCGCCATCGCCATGACCGACAAGGAGGCAGGCACCTTCGGCCTTACGTTCGGCGGAAGCCGCGTCGGGGCGTTCCAGCTTTATCCGTTCATCTGGCAGAGTGGCGCCGAGATCATCGCCGAAGACGGCACGGTCGGCGTCGGCTCGCCGGAAGCCATCGAGGCGGTGAAGTTCATCTCCGGTCTTTACACCGAGCACGAAGCCATGCCGGCTTCGGTGCTGACCGCAAATTCGTGGGACGAGGTCAACGCGCCTTTCATTCAGGAACGAGCGGGCATGCTGATCAGCGGCGACTGGGCCATCGGTGCCTTGAACAGCGGCAATCCCGATCTCGACTATTCGATCGTGCCGCTGCCTGCCGGCAAGGAGGCTGCGACGGTGATCGGCGGTTACAACCTCGCGATCAATGCCAATAGCGACGTATCGGAGGCGAGCTGGGCATTGGTGGAGTGGCTGACCGGCCCGCGCAGCACAGAGCTGATGGCGCAGTACCAGCGCCTTTCCGCGCAGGCCGCGGCCGCGACCGACGAGGCGATCGCAAAACTGCCTGAGGACCTGCAGCCCTTCATGGCCCAGGCAAGCGCCGGCCGCGCTCGTCCGGTGGTCGCGCAATGGAGCCAGATCCATTCCGACGTGTTCGGCTCGGTCTGGGATTCCGCCTTGCGCGGTCAGCCCATTGACGAGGTGATGGCGCAGGCCGCAACGCAGATCGAACAGATACTGGGCCAGTAAAACAATGACAGCGCGCGCTCCTACAAACCAGAAGCTGCGGCGAACCTGGTCGTCCGTCTTCGAGACGGGCGCGGGCGCGCGCATCTATCCCTATCTCATGGTGCTTCCCGCCGTTGTCATCGTTGTCGGCGTGGTGGTCTATCCCCTGGTGTCCGGCATTATGTCGGCTTTTTATGACGTCACCTTGCGCACGCTCAACAGCGGCGACATGGCTTTCGTCGGCCTGCGCAATTTCGAGCGGGTGTTTGCCGATCCGAGCTTCGGCATTGCGTCGTTCAACACCTTCGTCTGGGTGGTGCTCAACGTCGTCGTACAGCTTTCCCTCGGCCTCGGCCTGGCGTTGCTGCTTCATCGCGCAATCCCCGGCATCGGCTTCTTCCGCTCCGGCATCCTGGTTCCATGGGTGGTTCCCAGCGTGGTCGCCGTGCTCACCTGGCGCTGGATGTACGACCCCAGCGTCGGCATCGTGAACGAACTTCTCGTTCGCTGGGGCATCATCGATGACTACCATCCGTGGCTTGGCGATACGGCAACCTCGCTCTACGCGGTCACTGTGGAGAGCATCTGGAAGGGAACGCCGTTCGTCATGCTGCTACTGCTGGCGGCCCTGCAGCTCGTTCCGCGCTCGATCCTGGAGGCTGCGTCGATGGACGGTGCGTCCGGCTGGCGCAAGTTGTGGCATGTGATCCTGCCGCAAATCCGGGTCTCGTTCGCGATCGCGGCGGTGCTGACCTTCATCCTGACCGTCAACAACTTCAATGCCATCTGGCTGATGACGGAAGGCGGACCGCTGAACTCGTCGGAGATCCTGTTCACGCTCGCCTACAAATACGGTTTCCAGCGTTACGATCTCGGCATGGCCTCGGCCGTGGCTACGATGCTCTTCGTCGGCTTGGTGATCGCGACGACGCTCTATCTCAAGCTTATCCAGGCAAAGGAGGGCGAGTGACCATGAGCAGCGCCGCCATCACCGCCACTCCTGCCGGTACCGCTGTGTCGGTACCGCCGCTGCGCCGGAGCTGGACGCCGAAATGGCTCCGTGTCGGCTTCCTCTATGCCGGCCTTTGGGTCGCCTTCGTCTGGTGCGTCTTCCCGTTCTACTGGATGATCGCGACTTCGCTGCGTGCCAAGGACGAGCTGTTCGCCCGACCGCCGAGCCTCGTGCCGCATTCGTTCACGTTCCAGAGTTACGTGGACCTGCTTGTCGGCGCCGAATTCTGGCGGTTCGCCCTCAACAGCCTCATCCTGACGGCAAGCGTTACCGTCATCAGCGTCGCGATCTCTGTGACGGCCGGCTATGCGATGGCGCGGCACCGCTTCAAGGGATCGGTAGCCCTGCCGCTGTTCATGCTCTACGGACAGATGTTCCCGCCGGTGCTGCTGCTCATTCCATTTTACATCCAGCTTCGCTGGCTGGGCTGGCTCGACAGCCTCTACGGCCTGATCCCGGTCTATCTCAGCTATATGCTGCCGCTCTGCGTGTGGCTCATGCGCGGGTTCTTCTCGCAGGTTCCGCACTCGCTCGAGGATGCTGCAAGGCTCGACGGCTGCACGCGCTGGCAGGCGTTCTGGCGCGTCAT
>JAEWFU010000495.1 GCA_023388675.1 Pseudomonadota bacterium
TCGACGAGCACAACTATACGCAGGCCGATCTCGGCCAGGTGATCGGCAAGAGCCGCAGCCATGTCGCAAACACGCTCCGGTTGCTGAAGCTGCCCAACGTCATCCGGGATATGCTCGTCGACGGCTCCTTGTCGGCCGGGCATGCACGCACTCTGGTAACAGCGGAAGACCCTGCTTCGCTGGCTAAACAAATCATCGAGGACGGACTTTCCGTGCGTCAGGCCGAAGCGCTGGCGCAGCATCCGGCCCGGCCGACGCAGCCTTTTACGCGCTCGAACGCGCCTGTCGAGAAGGATGCCGATACGCTTGCGCTGGAGAAGGCCCTTTCCGACGTGACCGGCCTCAAGGTGACGATTGCCCACGGACAAAAGGGCGGCGAACTGAAGATCTCATACAAGACGCTCGAGCAACTCGACGAATTGTGCCGCAGGCTGCAAGGCTGATTGTTCAGCGCCGTGCGGCGCGGGCGGATTCCACCAGAAGCGCGATGAGCGCCTGACGCGCGGTTGCGGTCGCGAGATCGGGGCGCCGGCGGGTCAGGAGCACGGCGGCCTGGAGCCTCTCCAGCGCGCGCGCAAGAGCCGGTGCGGTCCACCGTTGAAGGGCAGTTTCCACGAGCTTTCGTCTTGTGAAGAAGACTGGGGGCCGCGCGGAAGCGACGATCGCCCCAGGCGATTTGCCCGCGGAATCCATCTCGCTGCGCATCAGACTGAGGAGTTGGAACTGCCGCATGGCGCCGGCCAGCACCAGAAACGGGTTGGTGCCCGACGAGACGAGCCGCGCGAATGCCGTATCGAAGGCAGCCGCATGCCCCGACAACACGGCGTCGATCGCGCTGTCGAGGCTCAGACCCGATACGTCGCCCGTCATCAGGTTGACGTCTTCAAGCGTGATTTCGCGCGCGCCATGGCAGTAGAGCGCCAGCTTTTCGATTTCGCTTCGGGTCGCCAGCCGGTCGCCGCCGAGATTCGCACGTAAGGCCTGGCGGGCCTCCATGCCGATCGTCAGGCCGTCACGGGTCAATACTTCGTCGATGACCGCATCGATCGACCGACCTTCATCGGCGTAGCAGGGCAGCGCCATCGCGGCCGCGGCGCCTTCGACGGCGCTGCGCAAGCCAGCGCCCTTCTTGAGGTCGCCAGCCTCGATGAGAACGATCGAATCGCGCGGTGGCGACGCAGCGAGGAGCTTTACCTCGTCTGCAAGTTGCTTCTGCGCTCCCGCACCCTTGATCCATATCAGGCGCTGGTCGGAGAACATGGGAACCGTGCCCGCCTCGTCCGACAGCCTGCCGGGGGTCGCTTCGACCTCGCTCGCATCCAGCCTGACCGAGGAGAAGGGATCGTCGGCGTTGAGCCCCGTCGAGGCCACGAAGGCCTTTGCGCGCTCGGATACCAGCCCGCGGTCAGGGCCATAGATGAGCACGATCCGGATGTCCGGATCGGGACGCCGCAGCCACGAATCGACCTCATGCGCTTTCTTCTGAGCCATACAAGGTGGCTACCACAGGTTTCGCCGAAGAAAAGCCCCAACGGAACCGTGGGCCGACTTACGACGTTGTTCGTCACGATAAAGTCAGGAAGATCATGGAGAACGACCATGTCAGACCAGAACAACATCGATCCGCGTCGAATCGACCCCGGCCATCCGGACGGGCCGAATGTGGCACCGCGTTCGCCTTACACCGATCCCGCAGCCGATCCTCGGGTCGTAAACGAGACAGTCGTGCATAACAGAAACGGCCGCGGCGGGCTGATTGCAGCGGGTGTGATCGCAGTATTGCTTGTGATCGCCCTCATCGCCTTCAGCAGCGGACCGGGTACGGATGCCGACACGACGGCGGTCATTCCGGAGCAGCAGAACGAAGAGACCGCACCCGCTCCGGCGCCGGCTCCCGAGGCTGCACCGGCCGAGGACGCAGCGCCGGCAGCGCCTGCTGAAGAAGAGGCTCCCGCCGCTCCGGCACAAGAACAGCCGGCCCCCAACCAGTAAGCGTACCGCGTAACCATGCGTAAGAAAAAAGGGCCGGATCACGTCGATCCGGCCCTTTCATTGTGCCCTCAGCCAGGGTCTTACATATGGATCGGCTGGGCAAACGTAGCCAGCGCCGCCTCCTTGACCGCTTCCGACATCGTCGGATGCGCGTGACAGGTCCGCGCAAGATCCTCGGAGGATCCGCCAAACTCCATCAGAACGGCCGCTTCGTGGATCATCTCGCCGGCACCGAAGCCGACGATGTGAACGCCCAGCACTCTGTCGGTCGCCTTGTCGGCCAGCACCTTTACGAAACCGTCGGTCTGCAGCATGGCGCGGGCTCGCCCATTGGCCGTGAACGGGAACTTGCCGGCCTTATAGTCGACGCCCGCCTTCTTCAGCTCTTCTTCCGTCTTGCCGACCGAGGCGACTTCCGGGTTGGTGTAGACGACGCCCGGAATGACGTCGTAGTTCACGTGGCCAGCCTGTCCGGCGATGATTTCGGCTACGGCAACGCCTTCGTCCTCGGCCTTGTGCGCCAGCATCGGTCCTGCAACGACGTCGCCGATCGCATAGATGCCCGGCACCGAGGTCTGGAAATGATTGTCGATCTGGACGCGGCCGCGTTCGTCGAGAATTACCCCGGCCTTATCCAGACCCAGCCCATCGGTGAACGGCTTGCGGCCGGTCGCTACCAGCACGGCATCCGCCTCGATCGTTTCCCTGTCGCCGCCCTTGACCGGCTCGAACGTAACCGAGGCGCCCTTCTTCGACTTTGCGACCCCCGTCACCTTCGCGCCGAGCTTGAACTCCATGCCCTGCTTGGCCAGCATGCGCTGGAACTGCTTGGCGACCTCGCCGTCCATGCCGCCGAGAATCGTGTCGAGATATTCGACCACCGTCACCTTCGCACCCAGCCGGGCCCAGACGGAACCGAGTTCGAGCCCGATGACGCCGCCGCCGACCACGACGAGGTGATCAGGAACCTTGTCGAACTCCAGCGCGCCGGTGGAAGACACGATCACCTTTTCATCGAAATCGACATCGACGCCCGGGATGCCGGCCACATCCGAACCGGTGGCGATGACGATGTTCTTCGTCTCGATCTCCTGCGACTTGCCGTCTTCGCCGGTCACCGAAAGCTTGCCTTGGCCCAGCACCTGACCGGTACCCTGGAACGTGTCGATCTTGTTCTTCTTCATCAGGAAGACGAGGCCCTTGGTGTTCTGGTCCACCGTCTGGGTCCTGTGGGCCATCAGCTTCTTGAGGTTGACCTTCGGCTTGCCGATCTCGATGCCGAGCGCGTCGAACGAATGCTCGGCCTCGAGCAGCATCTCGGTCGCATGCAGCAGGGCCTTGGAGGGAATGCAGCCGACATTGACGCATGTGCCGCCATAGGTGTCGCGCTTCTCGACCAGCGCCGTCTTCAGCCCCAACTGGGCAGCCTTGATGGCGCAGACATAGCCGCCGGGGCCGGCTCCGATAACGACGACATCATAGCTCATGGCTTATTCCTTCCTTGCCGCATTGGCGGATCAACGCCCGCCGCTCGTAGTCAAAATCGCGCCCGTCGAGTAAGAGGCGTCGTCGGAGAGCAGCCACAGCGCCGCGCGCGCGACCTCCTCGGCCGTGCCTTCGCGCTTCATCGGCACGAGGCCCCGCATGGCGGCGATCCGATCCGGCTGCCCGCCGGACGCATGAATTTCCGTATCGATGATGCCCGGCCTGACCGCATTGACGCGGATCCCTTCCGCCGCGACCTCCCGAGCAAGCCCGATGGTCAGGCTGTCGACCGCGCCCTTGGACGCAGCGTAGTCGACATATTCACCCGGCGCGCCCAGCACGGCGGCGATCGACGATATGTTGACGATCGCTCCCCCAGAGCCGCCATGCGCGGTCGACATGCGCCTGACAGCCTCGCGTGCGCAAAGTGCCGTCCCGATAACGTTGATGCGCATCATGCGGGTCAGGCGCTCGACGCTCATTTCGTCGAGCCGCGCCTTGCGATCCACCACGCCGGCATTGTTGACGAGCCCGTCGAGCCGCCCGAAGCGGGCATCGACCGCCTCGAACATGCCAACCACGTCGGGTTCCTCGCCGACGTCGCCGCGGATAGCGAAGGCTTCGCCGCCGGCGGAGGCGATATCGTCCACCACGCGGGCTGCAGCGGCCTCATTGGACGCGTAGTTGACCGCAACACGCCAGCCGGCAGCCGCGCCCAGCCTGGCGATGGCGGCGCCAATGCCGCGCGAACCGCCTGTCACGAGCATCGTTTTCGCCGACATCGTTCCTCCGTGCCCTGATCGGGAGTGTCGAAGCCTACAGGTCCAGTACCAGCCGCTCCGGATCCTCCAGCGTCTCCTTGACGCGGACGAGGAAGGTCACGGCTTCCTTGCCGTCGACGATCCGATGGTCATAGGAGAGCGCGAGATACATCATCGGGCGGATGACGATCTGGCCGCCGACAACCATCGGCCGCTCCTGGATCTTGTGCATGCCGAGAATGCCCGACTGCGGCGCGTTCAGGATCGGCGTCGACATCAAAGAACCATAGACGCCGCCATTCGAGATGGTGAAGGTTCCGCCCTGCATGTCGGCGACGGAAAGCTTGCCGTCGCGGGCTGCAACGCCCAACCGGCCGATCTCCTTCTCGATCTCGGCGATGGTCATCGCGTCGGCGTCGCGCACCACGGGAACGACGAGGCCCTTGTCGGTGCCGACCGCTACGCCGATATGGGCGTAGTTCTTGTAGATGATATCCGTGCCGTCGATCTCGGCATTCACCGCCGGGATCTCCTTGAGCGCATGCGTCACCGCCTTGGTGAAGAAGCCCATGAAGCCGAGCTTCACGCCGTGCTTCTTCTCGAACAGCTCCTTGTACTTGGCGCGCATGTCCATCACCGGCTTCATGTCCACCTCGTTGAAGGTGGTCAGCATGGCGGCCGTGTTCTGCGCGTCCTTCAAACGGCGGGCGATGGTCTGGCGCAGCTTGGTCATGCGAACGCGCTCTTCACGAGGCGCGTCGGCTTCGGACGAAGGCGCGCGCGCCGCCGCGGGTGCGGGGGTCGCCGGTGCCGAAACACCCTTGGCGATCGCCTCGATCGCGTCCCCCTTCAGGACCTGGCCGCGCTTGCCGCTGCCGGATACCTGGTCGGGGGAAATGCCCGCCTCGGCGAGCGCCTTGGATGCTGCGGGGGAGGCAGGCATGTCGGTCTTGCCGGCCGGCGCCTTCTCGGCAGCGGGCTCCGGCTTCGCAGCTTCCGGCTTCGGTGCCTCGGCCTTCTTCGGCTCTTCCTTCCTGGCGGGTGCGGCGCTCGCGCCTGCGTCGATCATGCCGAGCAACGCGCCGGGCTCGACCGTGTCGCCTTCGTTGACGGTGATTTCGGCGAGTGTGCCTGCCGCAGGCGCGGGGACCTCGATGGTCACCTTGTCGGTTTCCAGCTCGACGACCGGTTCATCGACGGCGATCGCGTCGCCTGCCTTCTTGAACCACTTTCCGATGGTCGCCTCGGTGACCGATTCTCCGAGGGTGGGCACGCGAATTTCGGTAGCCATTGTTCTTTTCCGTTGCCTGATTTCGCTTCGCTTTGGTCAGTGGTGTCGGTTCATTCGCCGAGCGCATCCTCGAGGAAAGCCTCGAGCTGCGTCAGGTGCTTGGACATGAGGCCCGTCGCCGGAGAGGCGGCGGCCGGCCGGCCGGTATAGCGTACGCGCTGGTGCTTGGCGTCGATATGGGCAAGCACCCACTCCAGATAGGGATCTATGAACGACCACGCACCCATGTTCTTCGGCTCTTCCTGGCACCAGACCATCTCCGCATTGCGGAAGCGCGACAGTTCGTTGATCAGCGCCTTTGCCGGGAACGGGTAGAGCTGTTCAACGCGCAGCAGGTAGACGTCGTCGACGCCGCGCTTCTCTCGCTCCTCGTAGAGGTCGTAATAGACCTTGCCAGAGCATAGAACGACACGGCGGATCTTGGAGTCCTTGACCAGCTTGATCGCCTGGTCCGGCAGCATCTGCGCGTCGTCCCACAGCAGACGGTGGAACGAGCTCTCGCCCGACATTTCCGACAGCGTCGAGACTGCACGCTTGTGGCGCAGCAACGACTTCGGCGTCATCAGCACCATCGGCTTGCGGAAGTCGCGCTTGAGCTGACGGCGCAGGATGTGGAAGTAGTTAGCCGGCGTCGTAACGTTGGCCACCTGCATATTGTCTTCCGCGCACATCTGCAGGAAACGCTCGAGACGGGCGGAGGAATGTTCCGGGCCCTGCCCCTCATAGCCATGCGGCAGCAGGCACACGAGGCCTGACATGCGCAGCCACTTGCGTTCGCCCGACGAGATGAACTGGTCGAAGACGACCTGCGCGCCGTTGGCGAAGTCGCCGAACTGGGCTTCCCACAGCGTCAGCGCGCGGGGCTCGGCCAGGCTGTAGCCATACTCGAAGCCAAGCACGGCCTCTTCCGAGAGCATCGAGTTGATGACCTCATAATTTGCCTGGGCCGGTCCGAGATTGTTGAGCGGGATGTACCGATCCTCGGACTTCTGGTCGTAGAGCACCGAGTGACGCTGCGAGAACGTACCGCGCTCGGAATCCTGCCCCGACAGACGGATCGGGTTGCCGTCCATGAGGATCGAGCCGAAAGCCAGCGCTTCGCCGGTCGCCCAATCCAGTCCTTCGCCCGATTCGATCGCCTTGCGCCGGCTGTCGAGGAAGCGCCCGATGGTGCGATGGACCTCGAAGTCCTTCGGCATCTCGGTTAGCTTTTTGCCGATTTCCTTGAGGGTCTTGAGCGGAACGGAAGTCTTGCCGCGGCGCTGCTCGTCCTGATTGTCAGCCGTGCGCAGACCCGTCCAGGCGCCGTCCAACCAGTCGGCCTTGTTGGGCTTGTAAGCCTGTCCCGCCTCGAATTCCGCTTCGAGGTTGGCCCGCCAGTCGGCGCGCATCTTCTC
>JAEWFU010000029.1 GCA_023388675.1 Pseudomonadota bacterium
CGAAATCCCGCAAACTCTCCGGCATCTCGTCGTCGAACTCGATGCGGATCACCTGGCCCCTGCGGCGGCGTTTCAACGCGCTTTCGAACAGGCGCACCAGATCCTCCGCCTCCTCCTCGACCTCGATATCGGAGTCGCGGATGATGCGGAACGTCCCCGAACCCTTCACCTCGTAGCCTGGGAAGAGCTTGCCGATGAACATGCCGACGACATCTTCCAGCGCAATGTAGCGCACCGTGCTCTTGCGATCCGGCAGACGGATGAAGCGACGGAGCGCGACCGGCAGGCGCAGAAGGGCCGTCATCTCCTCGGCCTGCTTACGATGGCGCAGGTTCAGCGCAATCGAGAAACCGAGATTGGGAATGAAGGGGAACGGATGCGCCGGGTCGATCGACAACGGCGTGAGCACCGGGAAAATCGCTTCGAGGAAGTGCTCGTCCAGCCACGCCTTCTCGTCTTTGACCAGCGCGGCGGCGCGTACGATCTCGATTCCCTCCTTGCGCATCAGGCCGGTGAGCAGCGAATAGCTCTGCTGCTGGTCTTCCTGCAGGCGGCTGACTTCCAGCAACAGCAGTTCGAGCTGCTGTTCCGGCGTTCGCCCGTCCGGGCTCTTGATGGCGATGCCTTCCCGGACCTGGCCGGCAAGGCCGGCAACACGCACCATGAAGAACTCGTCGAGATTGGTCGCGGAGATCGACAGGAAGCGCACGCGCTCAAGCAGCGGATGGCAGGGGTTCTGCGATTCGTCGAGCACACGGCGATTGAACTGAAGCCAGGAGAACTCGCGATTCACGAACCGGTCCGGATTGCCGTCGGGTGCCGCCGCCAGCGCCTGCATCTCGCCGGTAAATTCACTCGTTGCCGGTCTCAGTTCGTTCATGATCTCCTCAGGGGGATGAAGGTTTGCCAGGTGACACCGCGCCAATCTACCTCGTGGCAGGCTTTTGCGACAGTTTCATATCATCGACTTGCAAAGACCGGGTTTATGCTGCAAACGCAGGCAATCCGCTTCGAGTTTGCAGCATCCGGGAGCTTCCGATGGCCGGCCACGCGATACCGCATTTCCAGAACGACGCAGGCCACGCCGCGATCGAGATCGGCGTGAAGGAATTCATGTGCGTGGGAGCCAACCCGCCCTTCGACCACCCGCACGTCTTCCTCGACATGGGCGACGACGCCGAGAAGGTCTGCCCCTATTGCTCGACGCTCTATCGCTACAATGCGGAGCTGAAGGCGACCGAAACCCTGCCGGCCGGCGCGCTCTACCACCCGCAGGCCGCCTGAGCCGCAGTGGACCTTCGCGCCGCGCCGATCGCGATTGCCGGGGCGGGCATTGCGGGCCTGACCGCTGCCCTCGCTCTCGCGCAGCGTGGCTTTAAGGTCAGGCTTCTCGAACGTGCCGACAGGCTGGAAGAAGTCGGCGCCGGATTGCAGCTTTCACCGAACGCTACGCGCCTGCTCGACCGGCTGGGCGTTCTTTCCATCCTGAGACCGATAGCCGTGCGAGCCGAAGCGGTCGAAATCCGCAGCGCGCGGACGCTTGGCGTTCTGGCCAGCGTTCCGCTTGGCGAGAAAGCTGTGCGCCGCTGGGGCGCGCCATACCTGACCGTGCATCGCGCCGACCTGCAAAGCGCGCTTCTTGCCGCGGTGAAACGGCAGCCCGCAATCGAACTTGCGACCGGCGCCGCCGTGCGCGATGCGGCGTTCCACGATCATGGGGTCACGCTGTCGATCGATCGCGAGGGACGGATCGAGGAACTGGGCTGCTCTCTTGCGGTAGGGGCGGACGGCGTCTGGTCGACGCTGCGCGCGCTTGGCGGACAGGAGCGGCAAAGCCGCTATTCCGGTTATATTGCCTGGCGCGCAATGCTCCATCCGGCGACGATGACGGAAGACACGGATGGCACCGTGCCGCCGAACGACCGCGTCACCGCGTGGCTGCACCCCGGTTTTCATCTGGTCGCCTATCCGGTTCGCGCGGGCGATGCGATCAATCTGGTTGCCGTGACGCGCGCGCCGGAGATGACGCGGCGCTGGTCAAACACGGGTGATCTTTCAAGGCTGACAGGCGTGATGGGCGGCGCCTCCCCTGCCCTCCTGCGGCTTGTGCAGACGGCAGACCGGTGGACGACCTGGCCGATCCACGAAGTGCCGCCGGGCGAGACCTGGACGTCGGAAGCCGGCATCGCCCTCATCGGCGATGCAGCCCACGCCATGAGCCCCTATGCGGCACAGGGCGCGGCCATGGCGATCGAGGATGCAGTGGCGCTGGCGGCAGCCCTAGGGGGCGAGCACGGCAACCTGGCCGCCGCGCTGTCTCTCTACGAACAGGCGCGGCGCAAGCGGGTCATGCGTGTTGCCGCGCGCGGCGCCTTCAACCGCTTCACATGGCATGCGCGCGGGCCGGTCGCCTTCGCGCGCGACAGAGTGCTCGCGCTGCGCAAGCCGGAAGCGCTCGCCGCCGACTTCGACTGGCTTTACGGCCACGATGCAGAGCAACTGCCGGGCGGCGACTGACGACGAAGCTGCCGCCGCCACCTCCATCGGTTGCGGCAACTTTCAGGGCTGAGGCAGCACTTCCTCGGCTCAGTGCAGAATCTGGCTGAGGAACAGCTTCGTGCGCTCGTGCTGCGGGTTGTCGAAGAACTCGACGGGCGTATTCTGCTCGACGATCTGTCCCTGATCCATGAAGATCACCCGGTTTGCAACCTGGCGGGCGAAGCCCATCTCGTGGGTGACGCAGATCATGGTCATGCCCTCCTCCGCGAGGCCGACCATCGTCTCCAGCACTTCCTTGATCATTTCCGGATCGAGCGCCGAGGTCGGCTCGTCGAACAGCATGATGCGCGGATTCATGCAGAGCGAACGTGCGATCGCAACGCGCTGCTGCTGACCGCCGGAAAGCTGACCCGGATATTTGTTGGCCTGCTCGGGAATCTTCACGCGCTCCAGGAAGTGCATGGCGGTTTCCTCCGCCTTCTTCCTGGGTACCTTGCGCACCCAGATCGGCGCCAGCGTGCAGTTCTCCAGAATGGTCAGGTGCGGGAACAGGTTGAAGTGCTGGAAAACCATCCCGACTTCGCGGCGCACCTCGTCGATCTTCTTCAGGTCGTTGGTGAGCTCGATCCCATCGACGACGATCCGGCCCTGCTGGTGCTCCTCGAGACGGTTGATGCAGCGGATCATGGTCGACTTGCCGGAGCCAGATGGACCGCAGACGACGATCCGCTCGCCGCGCATAACCTTGAGGTTGATGTCCTTGAGCACGTGGAAATCGCCATACCATTTGTGCATGGCCTCAATCTCGATGGCGACCTCGGTGTCCGAAACCTGCATCCGCGACCGATTGACCTCGATCTCTTCCGCGGCGACTGCGTTTTCAGTGGCCATGTCATTCCCCTTTGTTGGCACTTCGGCCTGTTGTTATCGCGTCCAGGCCTATCGTCGATGGCCGGTGTCCAGCCGGCGCTCCATGTAGATGGAATAACGCGACATGCCGAAACAGAATATCCAGAATACGAACCCGGCAAAGAGCAGGCCCGACATCGGCGTCTGCGCCGACGCCCAGTTCGCATCCGTGAAGTTCTGGCGCACGATGCCCAGCAGGTCGAACATGCCGATGATGTAGACGAGGCTGGTATCCTTGAAGAGGCCGATGAATGTGTTGACGATGCCCGGAATGACCAGCTTGAGCGCCTGAGGCAGGACGATCAGCCCGGTTTTCTGCCAATAGCTGAGCCCCAGCGAATCCGCGCCTTCGTACTGGCCCTTCGGGATCGCCTGCAACCCGCCGCGCACCACCTCCGCCATATAGGCGGAAGCAAACAGGGCGACGCCGATCAGGGCGCGCAGCAGACGATCGAAGGTCGTGCCCGCCGGCATGAACAACGGCAGCATAACGCTGGCCATGAACAGCACCGTCACCAGCGGCACGCCGCGCACGACCTCGATGAAGATCACGCAGACGAGCTTGATGGCCGGCATTTTCGATCGTCGCCCCAGCGCCAGGACGATGCCCAGCGGCAGCGAGACCGCGATGCCGACGAAGGAAAGCACCATCGTGACGAGCAGGCCACCCCATTCGGAGGTCGGCACGTACTGCAGGCCGAACCAGCCGCCGACCAGCAGAAAGAACGCCACGACGGGAAACACCACGAAGAACAGCAGCGCATTCAGCGCTTTGTGCGGAAAGCGCGGGATCAGCAGCGGCACGAGAAGGAGCACGAAGATCACTGCTGTCAGATCGACGCGCCATCTCTCCGAGAAAGTGTAGCGGCCATACATGAACTGCGCGAACTTTGCGTTGACGAACGCCCAGCACGCGCCTGACCAGCCATCCGGCTGGATGCCGCCCTGGGCAACGGTCGCGCAGACCGTGCGGTCGGTACCGGTCCACACCGCGTCCACGAACGCCCAGCGCAGGAAGTCCGGAAGAAACCACACGATCAGCAGCAAGCCGAACAGCGTCAGCGCCGTGTCGGTAGCCGAGGCGAAGAGGTTCGTGCGCAACCAGGCGCCGGCGCCGCGCACCCGGGCCGGCGCCGGCTGCGCCGCCGCCATCTCGGTACGAACGAAGGAGAGGTCGTGTTTCTGCATCTACCTCTCCACCAGTGCCATCTTGGCGTTGAACCAGTTCATGAAGCTCGACGTCGACAGGCTGAGCCCGAGATAGATCACCATCCAGATCGCCACCACCTCAATCGCCTGGCCGGTCTGGTTCATCGTGGTCTGGCCGATCTGCACGAGGTCGGGATAACCCACGAAGACCGCCAGCGAGGAGTTCTTCGTCAGATTGAGATATTGGCTGGTGATCGGCGGAATGATGATGCGCATCGCCTGCGGCACGACGACGAGCCGCAGCGTGGGGCCGGCGCGCAGTCCCAAGGCGTAGGCGGCCTCGGTCTGGCCCCGGCTGACGCCGAGGATGCCCGCACGAACGATCTCGGCGATGAAGGAGGCCGTATAGAAGGACAGCGCCAGATAGAGCGAAAGGAATTCCGGCTTCACCTGGAAACCGCCGGTCAGGTTGAAAGTGCCCTGCTGCGGAAACTCGAAAGTGACGGGGATGCCGGAGGCGAGCGCGGCGAGAACCGGCAGGCCGACCAGCAAAGCGATCACCGTGATCAGCGTCGGAAAGCGCTGCCCCGTCTGCATCTGGCGCCGGTAGGCCCACCGTGCGGTGAAGAACGCCATCACGATCGCGAGCAGGAAGGCAAACACGATCAGCCATGCCCCCTCCTCCCATATGGCTTTCGGCAGGAAGAAGCCGCGGCTGTTCAGATAGGACGTGAAAGGCAGTTCGATGCTGTCACGCGGCGCGGGCAGGACCGAAAGCACGCCGAGATACCAGAAGAAGATAACCAGCAGCGGCGGGATGTTGCGGAAGACCTCGACATAGATCATGCAGATCTTGGCGATCAGCCAGTTGCCCGAAAGGCGCCCCACGCCGATGAGGAAGCCGATCACCGTCGCGGTGACGATGCCGCAGACGGCGACGAGCACGGTGTTGAGCAGGCCCACCACCATCGCGCGACCGAAGGTCGAGTCGGCGGTGAAGTCGATCAGCGCCTGTGAAACGTCGAAGCCGCTTCTTCTGCCCAGAAACCCGAAGCCCGACGAAATGTTCGCCCGGCGCAGGTTTTCGACCGTGTTACCCCATATCCAGTAAACGGCCGCGGCCAGGATGGCGACGACCAGAACCTGGAAGACGATTCCCCGGATTTTGGGATCGTTCATCCAGGATACGCGTGCGGAACCGGTCGCGCGCAGCGTCTCCTGCGATGCCATGTTGTTCCCCTTGTTTCGGTGCGGGAGGCGTACGTGCGCCTCCCGTCGTTCCCGATGTGACGTCGGTAGGGCCGCAGCCTAGCGCAGCGGCGGCGCGTACTGGATGCCCCCCTTGGTCCAGAGCTGGTTCAGGCCGCGCGCGATCTTGAGCGGGCTCTCCTGGCCGATGTTGCGCTCGAACACTTCGCCGTAGTTGCCGACGCCGGCAATGACGTTGACGACCCACTCGTTGTCGAGGCCCAGCATCTCGCCGATCTTCGATTCAGCTTCCTGGCCGAGGACGCGCTTGATCTCCGGATTGTCGGATCCCTTCATCTCCTCGACATTGGCCTGGGTGATACCCAGCTCCTCCGCCTGGATCATCGCGAACAACGTCCATTTCACGACGTCGAACCACTGGTCGTCGCCCTGGCGGACGGCAGGCCCAAGCGGCTCCTTGGAGATGATCTCCGGCAGAACGACGTGCTCGTCCGGATTGGCGAGTGTCAGACGCAGAGCGTAGAGACCCGACTGGTCGGTCGTGTACGCATCGCAGCGGCCGGCCTCGTAGGCGGCGTTGGTCTCGTCGAAGCCCTGGAAGACGACGGGGTTGTATTCCATGTTGTTGGCGCGGAAGTAGTCGGCCAGGTTCAGTTCGGTGGTCGTGCCGGTCTGGACACAGATCGCAGCGCCGGAAAGCTGGAGCGCGGAGTTGATGCCGGGCAGCTTCTGCGCGTTGATCATGAAGCCTTGGCCGTCATAGTAGTTGACGCCGGTGAAATTGAAGCCCAGCGAGGTGTCGCGGCTCAGCGTCCAGGTCGTGTTGCGCGCGAGCAGATCGATCTCGCCCGACTGCAACGCGGTGAAGCGCTCGGTGGCGTTGGTGGGGGTGAACTTCACCTTTTCCGGGTCACCGAAAATCGCAGCGGCCACCGCCTTGCAGAAATCCGAATCGAAGCCCTTCCAATTGCCCTGATCGTCCGGCGCCGCGAAGCCGGTCAGACCGGTGTGCACGCCGCACTGCACAAACCCCTTGGCCTTCACGTCGTCAAGCGTGGCTGCCGAGCCGGCCGAAGCCGACAACGCCAGCGCGGCCGAGCCGAGGATACCCGTAACTAGCTTTTTCATGCCCACATACCCTTTTCTCTGTTTCGGGGTCTTCGCCCCTGTTCGTTCAGTACGGAAGCAGCATTCCGCCCCGGCTCTGGCCGGAGCTCGGCATCGTTGCAGACGCGCGTGCTCCACCTCCCACTCACAAAGGTATCGAAGGCCATTATTCAGCGCCGGTCAAGTGCGAATGAAACACGCCGCCCAATTGGCGACCGCACAGGCAGCGCTGCGCGTTTTATGGGCTGCGCCTGCCGCAATCGATGGCAAATCAAGCGCTTGTGCGCGTGTCCTATCGGCCACCGCTGCCGTGGCGGTTGCAGGTTTGCAGGCCAACCGATATGCGTTTGCCCTTGCAGAGAGAGGTGAGGTTTGATGAGCAAGGGCGACTACGCGAACAAGGGTATCCACACCAGGCTTGCCCATATCGGCAACGATCCACGCGACTTCTTCGGTTTCGTGAACCCGCCCGTCGTCCATGCGTCGACCGTGCTCTTTCCCGACGCCGCGACAATGGCTGCGCGCAACCAGAAATACACCTACGGCACGCGCGGCACGCCAACCACCGATGCACTGTGTTCCGCCATCGACGCGCTTGAGGGTTCCGCAGGCACGATCCTGGTGCCGTCGGGGCTCGCGGCGGTAACGATCCCGCTGCTGGCATTCCTGTCTTCCGGCGACCACGTGCTGATCGTCGATTCGGTCTATCACCCGACGCGCAACTTCGCCGACACGATGCTGAAGCGGCTGGGCGTCGAAGTCGACTATTACGACCCGCTGGTGGGCGCTGGCATCAGCGCGCTGATGAAGCCCAATACAAAGGTCGTCTTCACCGAATCGCCCGGCTCCAACACGTTCGAGATGCAGGACATCCCGGCCATTGCCAGGGAAGCCAGGGCTCGCGGCGCGGTTGTGATGATGGACAACACCTGGGCCACGCCGCTCTATTTCCGTCCGCTGGAACATGGCGTCGACATTTCCATCCATGCGGCGACGAAATACCCCGCCGGCCATTCCGACGTGCTGCTCGGTACCGTCTCGGCAAACGAGGCCTGCTGGAAGAGGCTTCAGGAGACGCACTTCACGATGGGCTGCTGCGCGGCGCCCGACGACGTCTACCAGGTGATGCGAGGCCTGCGCACGATGGGCGTGCGGCTGGAGCGTCACCAGGAGAACGCGCTCGACGTGGCGCGCTGGCTGGAAAGCCAGCCGGGCGTGGCGCGCGTGCTGCATCCGGCACTCGAGAGTTTTCCGGACCACGCGATCTGGAAGCGCGATTTTTCGGGCGCCAGCGGCATCTTCTCGATCGTTCTGGCCGGCGGCGGCGAACGCGAGGCCCACGCCTTCCTCGACGCGCTGGAGATTTTCGGCCTCGGCTATTCGTGGGGCGGTTACGAAAGCCTCGCCGTACACGTGTTTCTGGGTGACCGCACCCTTGCCAAGGGCGATTACGACGGGCCGGTCATCCGGCTCCAGATCGGCCTCGAAAACCCGGAAGACATCAAGGCCGACCTGTCGCGCGGTCTGGCAGCGGCCGCCGGCTGAAGCGCTCTGCGCCGTGACATCAAGGCCAATGGCAAAATAAGGCTTGCCTCCTCGGCAGCGAAAACTTATGGGAACCAGCGGTCTTGACCGGCCACGGAGCGTAGCGCAGCCTGGTAGCGCATCTGGTTTGGGACCAGAGGGTCGCAGGTTCGAATCCTGCCGCTCCGACCACCGGCAGGCCGCAAAGGCAAGGAACGAGGCTCATGTCAGCGCGCATCTACAGCCCGGCGAAGACCGCCATGCAGTCCGGCAAGGCGAAGACCGGCCACTGGGTTCTCGAATTCGACCCCGAGCAGCCGCGCAAGATCGACCCGCTGATGGGCTACACCTCGTCGGGCGACATGAAGAGCCAGATCCGCCTCACCTTCCCCACGCTGGAAGAGGCCATCGCCTACGCCAAGAAGAACGGCCTCGCCTACAGGGTTCAGGAACCCAAGGAAACGCGCCGGCGGCAGATTTCCTATGCGGAGAATTTCCGCTATGACCGCAAGACGCCCTGGACGCACTGACGCGCCCTCATCGCGCGACCGCCTCAGGCGCAGCGACGGTCCCGTAGCTCAGCTGGATAGAGCACCGGCCTTCTAAGCCGATGGTCGCAGGTTCGAATCCTGCCGGGATCGCCAATCTTTGAAAGGCATCCGGTCGCGCGACTCACTCAACTTCCGGCAAGCCCGGTATCTGGCTCTGCAGCCAGCTTCAGGCCCAGCGCTTTCATCACACCGATAAGCGTCGAAAGGCGGGGGTCTCCCTTCTCGCTT
>JAEWFU010000030.1 GCA_023388675.1 Pseudomonadota bacterium
CTCTGGTGGCGCGGCTGGCCAAATCCTGCTTCGACAAGGGGGTGCCGATCTGGACGCGCTCGCCGGTGCGGGAACTTGTCCGCGACGACAAGAACCGCGTCTCAGGCGCAATCGTCGACACGGCGGAGGGGCCGGTGGAGATCGTCGCGCGCCGCGGCGTGGTGCTGGCGGCTGGCGGCTTTCCGCAGGACCCCGTGCGCCGGAAGGAACTCTTCCCGCACGCACCGAACGGCTACGAACATGCCTCGCCGGCGCCTCCGGGAAACACCGGCGATGGATTGAGGCTGGGCGAGGCGGCTGGTGCAAGCGTGGACACGACGCTGCCGCATGCGGCAGCCTGGGTGCCGATTTCGCGACCCGTCAAGCCGGACGGAACGCTCGGCACGTTCCCGCATTTCGTCGATCGCTCGAAGCCCGGCGTGATCGCGGTCACCCGTTCGGGGCGGCGGTTCGTCAACGAGGCGAATTCCTATCACGATTTCTGCCAGGCCATGGTGGCCCGCTGCAACGAAGAGAATGGCGAGGTCTGCGCCTTCTTCATCGCCGACCATCATGTTCTGCGCAAATACGGGCTCGGCTACGTCAAGCCGGCGCCGGTGCCGTTCCGCCAGCACATTCGGTCGGGCTATCTCTATGAGGGCCGCACGCTGGAAGAGCTTGCCGAACGCATCGGCGCCGATCCGGCGGGGCTGAGACGTACCGTCGAGAATTTCAACAAACATGCCGAGCATGGAGAAGACCCGGAGTTCGGCAAGGGCTCCACGTCCTACAACCGCTCGCTCGGCGATCCCGACCACAAGCCCAATCCGTGCGTCGCGCCGATCCGCAAGGGGCCCTTCTACGCGGTCAAGCTGGTCGTTGGCGATCTCGGCACCTTCGCCGGGTTGCGCTGCAACGAGAACGCGCAGGTGCTTGCCGAAGACGGGCGGCCGATACCGGGCCTTTATTCGGTGGGCAACGATGCGGCGAGCATCATGGGCGGGAACTATCCCGGCGGCGGCATCACGCTCGGGCCCGCCGTCACATTCGGCTACATAGCCGCCCGACACATCTCCGGCGCGAACGACTGACGTGTCGCAAGCCCGGCGCCAATGGGCGGAAGGGGTGGCGCTGGGTTTTGCCGCCACCATCTTCTGGTCCTTCTACAATGTCGGCACGGCAATCGGCCGGGCCGACGGCTTTTCGAGCGCCGATCTTGCCATGCTGCGCTTCGGGGTCGCGGCGCTGGTTCTAGGGCCTTTGCTGGCTTTCAGAACCGGCTGGCGTCCGGCCTTGCCGTTCAGGCGCGTGGCAGCGCTGACCCTGCTCATCGGCCCGCCATTCGCATTCTTCATCAACACCGGATACGGCATCGCGCCGCTGGCGCATGCGGTAGTCATTTCGCCGGGCGTGACCATGCTGACCGCCAACGTGCTCGCGGCCGTCGTCGACCGCAGTGCGGTGCCGATGCAGCGCCGCATCGGCATCGCTCTTCTCGTTCTTGGGCTTGTGGCCATTGCGGCAGATCAGCCGGCCGCGGCGCCAACCGGCGTGCCCGTCTGGCTGGGCGATCTGTGCTTCGTCGCTTCCGGCACGCTGTGGGGTGTCTTCACATGGCTGGTCGGCCGCTGGAAGCTGCCGGCGATCGAAACGACCGCTGCCGTTTCCGTCTGCGCTGCGCTCTGCTTTCTCCCGGTCTATCTGGTCGCGTTCGGCGTGACCTCGCTGCCAGCAGGCCTGTGGGCCGAGCAGATCGTCTATCAGGGGCTTTTCGGCGGTGCGCTGGCAATCGTCGCCTTTGCCGGCTGCGTGACGCGACTTGGTGCTGGAACCGCAGCGCTGTTTCCGGCGCTGCTGCCGCCCATGGCCGTCCTTCTGGCTATTCCGCTTGCCAGCCAGACGCCGAGCGGCGTTCAGTGGCTGGGCATGGCCCTTGCCTCGGGCGGCCTGATCGTCTCGCTGGAATTCATGCGTCGGCGTTGACGCCCTCGCGATAGCCGAGTTCGTTCGAAAGCTGCCGGGTGAACCCAAGCAGGCCGGTGACCGCAGGGCCATCCGCCGACAGGTCGATCATCGCCGTCGGGCCGATGGCGGTAAGCGCGAGCTGCATCTGCCCTGTGTGATCGAACACCGGAGCCGCAACCGCGCTGACGCCCGGGATCGGCAGGTCGCGGGTCACCGCGTGGCCTTTCGCCGCCACGAGCGCCACTTCTTCCCAATAGCGTGCCTCGTCGAATTCGAACGGCCCGCGCTCCAGCAAAGTCCGGTCGGAGCGTTCCTGCCGGATCATCGGCTGGGTGACGGGGCGGGGGAGAAAGGCGGCAAAGACCTTGCCTGTCGCGGTCGCCGTCATGAGGAAGATGTTGCCGACCTGAACGTTTGCATGGATGCGCGCGGACGATTCCTGCACGTAGACGATCGTCGGACCGTGAAGCCCCCAGACCGTGATGGCGATCATGAGTTGCAGGTCGTCGGCAAGAGCGGCGACGCGCTGCACGGTCTCGCGGTAGGCGTTCTGGTTGCGCAGGCGGGTCAGGCCCAGATGCAGGGCGAAGGAACCGAGCTGGTAGTGGCCGGCTTCCGTCTGCTCGACCATGCCCATCTTGCGGAAGGAGACGAGATAGGGATGCAGCTGCGCCGCGGCCATTCCCGTTTCCTGCGCGAGATCGCGCAGTTTCAGCGGCCCACGGGCGCGCGCGAGGGCATTGAGCACCACACCGCCCG
>JAEWFU010000135.1 GCA_023388675.1 Pseudomonadota bacterium
ACCGGCTGATGGGCAGCGCGATGAGCCTCGTCCAGGTGCGGCCGGTCGGCATGGTCGAGGGCGACGGCGTACCGGAGATCGTCGCCCGGCTCGATGCGGCGGTACAGGCAGGCGACTACGAGCGCGCGATTACCGAATACGACGCTCTTCCGGAAGCTGCCAAGGCCGCCGGCGCGGCTTTCATAGAGAAGGTTCGCGCCCGTCAGAGCGCCGACCGGCTGATCGACGAGGCGCTCGCCGCCGCGCTCGCGAACTGAGGAAGGAAATCCGATGCTGCGTATCCTTTTCTTCCTCGGCCTGGTGTTCCTGATGGGGCTGGGCTTCGCCTGGCTGGCGGACCGGCCGGGCGATCTCGTCATCACCTTCGGCGGCTACCAGTATCAGGTGACGTTGATGGTCGCCGCGGTGGTCGTCGCCGCCATCGTGCTGGCGGTGATGCTCTCCTGGTGGCTGCTCAAGAGCATCTGGTACAGCCCCTATACCGTCTCCCGCTATTTCCGTGTGCGCCGCCGCGATCGTGGCTATCAGGCGCTGTCGACGGGTATGATTGCCGCCGGCGCGGGAGATGCCGGGCTTGCGCGGCGCAAGAAGAAGGAGGCGATGAAGCTCATCAGCGCCGATCAGGAACCCCTGATCCACCTTCTCGACGCTCAGGCATCCTTGCTGGAAGGCGACCATGAGGCCGCGCGGCGGAAGTTCGAAGCGATGCTCGACGATCCGGAAACGCGGCTCCTCGGCCTGCGCGGGCTCTATCTGGAGGCCGAGCGGCTGGGCGACCGCACCGCCGCACGCCACTACGCCGCCAAGGCAACCGAGGCCGCGCCGCAGCTCGAATGGGCGTCGGAGTCGACGCTTGAGGAAAAGACCGAGGCCGGCGAATGGGACGAGGCGCTGCGCCTCGTCGGCGCGCAGAAATCGACCAGGCAGATCGAACGCGAAGCCGCGAACCGCCGCAAGGCCGTGCTCTTGACGGCGAAGGCCATGGCGACCCTCGACGCCGATCCTGCCGGCGCGAAGACCGCCGCCCTCGAGGCCAACCGCCTGGCGCCCGATCTCGTGCCGGCCGCGACGACTTCGGCCAAGGCGCTCTTCCGCCTCGCCGACATCCGTAAGGGCTCCAAGATTCTGGAGACGGCGTGGAAGAAGGAGCCGCATCCCGAGATCGCCGATGTCTATGTCCACGCCCGGCCGGGCGATTCGACCCATGACCGGCTGACGCGGGCCAAAAAGCTGCAATCGCTGCGCCAGAACCACGTTGAATCGGCCCTTGCCGTGGCCCGCGCAGCACTCGATGCGGGCGAATTCGAGCTGGCGCGCCGCGAAGCCGAGGCTGCTACCCGGCTCGATCCGCGCGAGGCGTCGTGGCTGCTTCTGGCCGATGTCGAGGAAGCCGAAACGGGCGATCACGGCAAGGTGCGCCAGTTGCTCGGCAAGGCCGTCCGCGCGCCGCGCGATCCCGCGTGGGTGGCAGACGGGGTGGTCTCTGAACGCTGGGCTCCGGTCTCGCCGGTCACCGGCCGGCTGGATGCCTTCGAGTGGAAAGTGCCCGCAGAGCGCCTCGCACAGCTCGTCGAATCGCTCCACGACGAACCGGAACCGGCGCGCCCCGCGCCCCGCGCCATTGCGACTGCCCCCGCCGAGCCCGTCAGGCAAGCGCCTAACACGGCTGACAAGGTCGAGGACGCAGTCGTCGAGACTCAACCCGCGCCCGCCACTGTGCCGGTCCCGGCCGCTGCCGAGCCAGTTGCGGAGACCGCCGCAGAAAGCCCGCAGCTCGAAAAGCCGAAAGAACCGGCACATGCGCATGTTCCCGCCGATGCCAAACCGGCAGAGCCTGTACAGCAGGCCGCGCCTGCCGCAGCCAAACCCGCGCCTGAGAAGAATACGGACACGGTCGTCGGTCCGGCCCTTGTAGCACCCGCGCCGGTACTCGACGCTCCACCGCCGGATGAGGATGAGCACGATCGGCAGTCCATCCGCCTTCCGGATGATCCCGGTGTCGATCCTGACGATACCGACCGGGACGAACCGCAGCGCTTCCGGTTGTTCTGACCGGCAGGTTCGCGCTAGGAATGGGAAAGGCGGCGGGGGCCCACTGCCCGAACCGCCAATCTGATACTGCGAGGAACCGCAAGCCGATGCTCGAAAGACTGAAGTCGTTCTTCAGCGCCCTTCCCGAAAAGCCGCGTGGCGGCGGCCTCAAGGCGGACGATCCCCGGGTCGCGGCCGCGGCCTTGATGTTCTTCGTCATCGACGCCGACGGCATACGCGCCGAGGCCGAGCGGGAAAGGTTGCGCGAGGTGCTGGCCGGCTCCTACGCGCTTTCCGGCGACGAGTTGGACCAAATCGTAAAGGCTGGCGACGAAGCCCACAACGAGGCGATCGACCTCTTCGCCTTCACAAGCGTGCTCAATCGCAGCCTCGACGAGGCGGCGAAGATCGAATTCATCGGCATCCTCTGGGAGATGGTCTATGCCGACGGCGAGATTCACGAGCTTGAGGACAACATCGTCTGGCGCACGGCGGAACTGATCGGCGTGTCGCCGCGCGATCGTGTGCTGATGCGTCAGCGCGTTCGGGATGAACAGGACGCGGACGAACGGGGCGATTGACGGGTGATGCTGGCGCGCGACAAGGGCAAGAT
>JAEWFU010000286.1 GCA_023388675.1 Pseudomonadota bacterium
CCGGCGATCTCGGTTTCACCAAGGCGTTGGCACAGGAAGGCGCGCGCGCCGGCATCACGGTGAACGCGATCTGCCCCGGCTATATCGCAACCGAAATGGTCAAGGCGATCGACGAGAAGGTTCTCAATGAACGCATCATCCCGCAGATACCGGTCGGCCGGCTGGGCGAACCGGAGGAGATCGCGCGGATCGTCGCCTTCCTGGCCTCGGACGACGCAGGCTTCATCACCGGCTCGACCATCACCGCCAATGGCGGGCAGTTCTTCGTCTGAAGCGCATTCACATTCGCGGCAGGGTGGCGTTGCTTAACGTCACCCTGCCGTTCCGCGTCGTGGCCTACTCCGCGGGCACCGCGTTTTGCGCGATGGTCGGCGTCTCGTCCTCGAACAGGCTCTTGTAGACGATGCCTGCAATCGCCGCCCCGACGATCGGGGCAACCCAGAACAGCCAGAGCTGCGCGAGCGCCGGACCTTCCGCGAACAGCGCAACGCCGGTCGAGCGCGCGGGGTTGACCGACGTGTTCGTGACCGGGATCGAGATCAGATGGATCAGCGTCAGCGCGAGGCCGATGGCAATCGGTGCGAAGCCGGCCGGCACGCGGCCGTGCGTGGCGCCGAGGATGATAAGCAGGAAGAAGAAAGTCAGCAGCACCTCGATGATCAGCGCCGAGCCCATCGAATAGCCACCGGGCGATGCCTCGCCGTAACCGTTTGACGCGAAGCCGCCGATCGACGTGAAATCGGATTTGCCGCTGACCACGAGATAGAGAACCACCGCGGCGGCAATCGCGCCTGCAAGCTGCGCGACGATATAAGGCAGAAGGTCTTTCGTGTCGAAACGGCCGGCGACCAGCAGGCCTACCGATACGGCCGGGTTGAAATGACCACCCGATATGCCGCCGACCGCGTAAGCCATGGTGAGCACTGTCAGACCGAAAGCGAACGCGACCCCGAGCAGACCAATCCCCAGCTCGGGGAAGGCTGCCGCTATGACGGCGCTGCCGCAACCGCCGAACACAAGCCAGAACGTGCCGAAGAATTCGGCTGCAAGACGTTTCATGATGGACCCCTCCATAAGACCAAGGTCTAAGAAATGGACATGAGTCGCGTCGCAATGCAATCGAAACGCGAGGCCGTGGAATGTTCGCGCCGGCTTGTTCCGACACGCAAAGGTTAACGTCGCCACGGAAAACTTGTGCGAATCGCTGTGGGAAGGCTGTGGAATAGCGGTGGAAAAGCTGTGCGAGGCACAACATCTTGTAGGGAACGAAACGGGAAAGTCGTGAAGTCAGTGATTCGTCGCCGGTTCGTTCCGGGTTTGGCCGAGACGTTAACGGCGCAGCCTGTGCATACAGCCTGGGGTTAATGCCGCGTAAAAAATTCCCTAACGAATTCTGAAGCTTGATACGGCTTTGATCCGCGCACCGGGTGCAGCCAGGGATCTTCGGCGGCAAAATGTTAACGGTTGAGGTGGGGCGGCCAATTCCAGACTGCATCTTGATTCAGCATCTGGTGAAATAAGACTGCCTCACGTCAACATGTTGGGGTGATCAAAAAGGGAACGCTTGCGAGTCAGCGATTCGTCGCCGATTCGTTCCAGACTCGTTCCATACCTTAACATGTGCACGGTTTGTGTTGGCGTGCGGTGTCGCATGACCTATCTAGAAGGCGCGCCAGCATCTTCCGTTGCACCGCGCAGACATGCTAACGGAAGCGTCCACCGCTTTGCGGCGCGGCAAGAGGCCGACCTCGTACGATGAACATCCAGACCAGAACAGATGCGCCACTCGTCCTTTCCGGACGGGATGTCACCGCCGTGCTCGGCCCGACCAACACCGGCAAGACCCATCTGGCCATCGAGCGCATGGTTGCGCACGAAAGCGGCGTCATCGGCTTGCCGCTGCGTTTGCTCGCGCGCGAAGTGTATGCGCGGGTGTGCGAGAAGGTGGGTGCCGAAAAGGTGGCGCTGGTCACCGGCGAAGAGAAGATCGTGCCGCCCGGCGCGCGCTATTCGGTCTGCACCGTCGAGGCGATGCCGCGCGAGACGGATGCCGCCTTCGTGGCGATCGACGAGGTGCAACTGGCGGCCGACCTTGAGCGCGGGCACATCTTTACCGATCGCATCCTGCATCTGCGCGGCCGGCAGGAGACCCTGCTGCTGGGCGCCGCCACGATGCGCGGCATTCTGGAGAAGCTGCTGCGCGGGGTCTCGGTGGTCACGCGCCCGCGCATGTCGCACCTGGCCTATTCGGGCCAGAAGAAGCTGACGCGGCTGCCGCCCCGCAGCGCCATCGTCGCCTTCTCGGCCGACGAGGTCTACGGCATCGCGGAGCTGATCCGCCGGCAGCGCGGCGCCGCGGCCGTCGTGCTTGGCGCGCTCAGCCCGCGCACACGCAACGCGCAGGTCGAACTCTACCAGTCCGGCGACGTCGACTATCTGGTGGCGACCGACGCCATCGGCATGGGACTCAACCTCGACGTGGACCACGTCGCCTTCGCCCAGAACCGCAAGTTCGACGGCTACCAGTACCGCGATCTCAGCGCTGCCGAACTCGGCCAGATCGCCGGTCGCGCCGGCCGCCATCTTCGCGACGGTACGTTTGGCGTCACGGGGCAGGTTGCCCCGCTTGACGACGAACTCGTCGAGCGCATTGAAACGCATGCCTTCGATCCGGTGAAGGTGCTGCAGTGGCGTACTGCGGCCTTCGATTTTTCCAGCATCGAGGCTCTCAAGCGATCGATCGACCGGATTCCGCCTGTGGAGGGACTGACGCGGGCGCTGCCGGCAGTGGATGCCCGCGCGCTCGATCATCTGTCGCAGGGTGAGGAGGTGCGCGGGCTCGCGACCGACGCCCGTCGCGTCGAATTGCTGTGGGAAGCGTGTGCTCTCCCGGACTATCGTCGTATCGCGCCCGCGCAGCACGCAGACATCATCGGCAGCATCTATCTGGATCTGGCCCGCAAGGGGCACGTCGATGAAAATTACATGGCCGAGCAGGTGCGCCGCGCCGACACGACCGATGGCGACATCGACACGCTGTCGCATCGCATTGCGCAGATCCGCACCTGGACCTTTGTCTCCCATCGGCCCGGCTGGCTGGCCGATCCGGCACACTGGCAGGAAAAAACGCGCGAGATAGAGGACAAGCTGTCGGATGCGCTCCACGAACGATTGACGAAACGGTTCGTAGACCGCAGGACTTCCGTCCTGATGAGGCGCCTGAGAGAAAATGCAATGCTTGAAGCAGAAATAAACCCGTCGGGTGACGTCGTCGTCGAAGGACATCA
>JAEWFU010000162.1 GCA_023388675.1 Pseudomonadota bacterium
GGTGATGCCCTTCTCGTAACCTGACTGGGCGTCGGGCAGCTTGGAATCGGCCATGCCGGCCGCCGAGCCGCCGGGCAGGTCGTAATATTGCGCCATCTGCGCACACGCCGCTGTCAGCAGCGCCTGCTCGCCGGAGCCGCCCGACATCGCACCGGTGCGCAGGTCCGACACGAAGGGCCAGGTGCCGAATATGCAGGGATGTCCGGGCGCGAGCGCGTTGACATAGACGAGGCCGGCCAGCGCTTCGGCCACGGCCTGCACCACCGCACCGGCGATGGCAGCCGGAGCCGTCGCGCCAGCCTGTCCGGCTGAAAGCAGCAGGATCGGAATGCCGCCCTCGACACACGCCTCCAGCACACCGCAGGCATCCTCGGCGAACTTCATCGGCGGCACGACGAAGCAGTTGGAGTTGGAGACGAACGGGCGGGCGCGGAAATTCGCCTCGCCGCCGGCGATGGCGTAGAGCATGTCGAGTGCGGGCGCGACATTCTCGCGGACCGTGAAGCTGGTGCCGACATGCTTGGTCGTGCCCATCAGGCAGGCGTAGAGCGTGTTCAGATCGAGATCGGCGGGGTCGACCATGTCGCGCGCCACCATCGGACGCTGGAAGAAGTGGATGTTGTCCATCACATCGACAATGCGCGCGGCGTCGTAGATGTCCTGCAGCAGGGATTCCCGGTATTCGCGCTTCTCGACATCGACGACATGCACCGCCGCGCCCGCCGTGCCGTAATGGACCCGGCTGCCCTGTACGACCATGTCGTGTCGTTCTTCCTGGCCGTGCAGCGTGAAGTGTCGGGCGGCCCTGGCGATCGTCTCGGTTACAAGAGCGCGAGGAAAGCGGATGCGGCCGTCGGCGCCGTATTCGGCCCCTGCCCGCGTGAGCGCGGCGATACAGCTTGGAATTGCGTTGGCGAAGCCGACCGTTTCGAGGATTGTCAGGACCGCTTCGTGGATTTGGTCCATGTCGCTGCGGCCGAGCGGTTGGTAGCGGCCCCCTTCGAGCCCCGGCCTGACCGGGTTTACATCTTGTGCAAGGGGTGCTGCCCGCATTGCACGCCGCGCCTCGCGGCCGCCCGAGCGCCTTGAAGCGGGGGCGGCAGCCTGTTGTTCATCGACCGTGACCGGCATCGACAGTTCCCCAACTGGCGTTCGGGCAGCGGGGGCGGCCAGGGCCACTCTTGTCGCTGCGCCTTGGGGAACTATGGCGCGGTCGCGGTTTGCGGGATTGTGCCAGCCGATTCGGCGAAGATGAGCCAGCACTGAAATGCTGGCCCAAAGGATAGTGTCAGGCGGCGGCCGGTCGGCGGCCCGCCGCAGTCGCCAGTTCGCGGATGCCCGGCTCGATGTGCTGCAGCGCGATCGACGAGATGCCGAGCCTAAGGAAGTGGCCGTTCTTCTCGGGGCGGTCGAAGAAGCGTGCGCCCGGTTCGACAAGCACCCCGCGCGCCTCCGCCATTTGAGCCAGCGCAGCGCTGTCCGTGCCGCGCGGACCTTCCAGCCAGAGCGAGGTTCCACCCGACGTCTCGCCGAAGCGCCATTCCGGCAGGAACGCATCGACCGCATGCGCAAGCCGCTTGCGGCGCTCCGCAAACGCGGCCGAGAGCCGGCGCACAAGCGCCTCGTGGTGGCCGAGTGAGAGGAACAGCGCCACTGCGCGCTGGTTGTTTGCCGGCGGGTGCCGCAGCATGAAGCGGCGCAGCGCGCGCAGTTCGGCGATCAGGCCGGCAGACGCGACGATGTAGCCGAGCCGGAGGCCCGGCGCGAGCGTCTTCGACATCGAACCCACGTAGATGACCCGCCCAGACCGGTCCATGCCGCGCAGCGCCTGCTGCGGCGCGTCGTCCATGAGCTGGCTGTCGTAACCGTCCTCGATGATGATGCGGTCGTGCACCTCGGCATCGGCCAGCAACTGCCGCCGACGCGCCTCGCTCAGCGACACCATCGTCGGGCAATGATGGTTCGGCGTGACGAAGACGAAATCGCTCTCCCGGGGGATCGACCCGACATCGATGCCGTCCTTGTCGACCCTGACGGGCGCGACCTCGGCGCCCGCGAGCTGGAAGATCGAGCGCGCATCGGGATAGCCGGGGTCTTCCATCGCCACCCGCGAACCCTTGTTCATCAGCAGCGTGGCCAGCATGTAGAGCGCGTTCTGCGCGCCCAGCGTGACGATGATCTCGTCCGGATTGGCGAATATGCCCCGGCGCGGCAGCAGGCGGGCCTGGATCTGCTCGATCAGCAGCGGATCGTCGCGGTCCACCATATCGGCCGCCCAGTTACGGATTTCCAGCACGGCAAGCGCCATGCGGTTGCACTCGCGCCATTCGGCGGTCGGAAACAGCGCCGGATCGAACTGGCCGTAGACGAACGGATAGGACGACTTGATCCAGTTTTCCTGCTTGGTCGGCTCGGGCATGTCGGAGGCTGCGATCTGCCGCCGCGCCTTCCAGTCGATCTTGTCCTGTTGCTCGCGGTTCGGAACCTCGCGCATGCGTCCGGGCGTTGCCAGCACCTCCGGGTTCACGAAGTGGCCGCGACGCTCCTTGGCGATCAGAAATCCCTGGTCGACGAGTTGCTGGAAAGCAAGCACCACGGTGCCGCGCGCCACGCCCAGCTTTTCGGCGAGGATGCGGCAGGACGGCAGCGGCATCGACGCCGCGATCTGCCGATCGAGGATGGCGGCAACAATGGCCTGCCGGATCTGCGCCTGAAGCGTCTGGCCGGAATCGGCCGAAATCCTGAACAAGCCGGACCATATTGCCGGATCGGTTCGCGTAGGCATGGCTTCACTCCCGAATGCCGAGACTCGCTGGTCTCTGGCTCAACGCATTCAAGACTGGGCCAATAACTTAAGCCAATGAAATAAATTGATGATACCAATTTGTGCCACTGATCGATCCACGCTTGGGCCATTTGCCGCTTGAACCTTCGGTTGCCCAGGGCTTATGAATTCGCGCGCGCCGGCGAGGCCGGATGCGGCTGCCCCAAAAGCTGGCGGAGACAGATATGGACAGGACCGGTTTCGACGAGGCGCTCGCCGCGCTCAAAGCCCACCACGCCGCGCTCATGCCGCTCGATATGCGCGCCGCCTTCGCCTCCGACCCCGGCCGCTTCGAGACGTTCTCGCTGCGGCTGGACGACTTGCTCCTCGACTTCTCCAAATGCGCCGTGACCGCCGAAACGCTGGCGCTGCTCGAACAGCTAGCCCGCGCGGCGGGCGTCGAGCAGCGTCGTGCCGCGATGTTTGCCGGCGAAGCGATCAATGCCACGGAGGGACGCGCGGTGCTCCACACAGCCCTGCGCAATAGCTCCGGCCGCGCCGTAAAAGTCGACGGCGCCGACGTGATGGGTGACGTACAGGCAGTGCTCGCGGCGATGGCAACGTTCGCGGACGGCATCCGCTCCGGCAGGATCGCTGGCGCCAGCGGCAGCAGGATAACCGACGTGGTCAATATCGGCATCGGCGGTTCCGACCTGGGGCCGGCCATGGCGACGCTGGCGCTCGCGCCCTATCATGACGGCCCGCGTGCGCACTACGTCTCCAATGTCGACGGCGCTCATATCGCCGACACGCTGAAGGGGCTCGACCCCGCCTCGACCCTCTTCATCGTCGCATCGAAGACTTTCACCACCATCGAAACCATGACCAACGCCGAGACGGCACGGCGCTGGATCGCCTCCGCGCTGGGCGAAGACGCGGTGTCGGCGCATTTCGCGGCTGTCTCGACCGCGCTCGACAAGGTGGCCGCCTTCGGCATCGCTGAAGACCGTGTGTTCGGCTTCTGGGATTGGGTCGGCGGACGTTACTCGATGTGGTCGGCGATCGGCCTGCCGGTGATGATCGCGATCGGGTCGGAGAATTTCGGCAGGCTGCTCGACGGCGCCAATGCCATGGATCGGCATTTCGAGACTGCGCCCCTGCAGGACAATCTGCCGATGATGCTCGGCCTGATCGGCTACTGGCACCGCGTCGTCTGCGATTATCCCGCCCGTGCGGTGATCCCCTACGACCAGCGCCTGGCGCGGCTGCCTGCCTATCTGCAGCAGCTCGACATGGAATCGAACGGCAAGGGTGTAACGCTCGACGGAACGCCGGTCTCAACCCCGACCGGTCCGCTGGTATGGGGCGAGCCCGGCACCAACGGTCAGCACGCCTTCTTCCAGCTCCTGCACCAGGGCACCGATGTGATCCCGGTGGAATTCCTCGTCGCCGCTGTCGGCCACGAACCGGAGTTGCGCCACCATCACGATCTGCTCGTCGCCAATTGCTTCGCACAGTCGGAAGCGTTGATGAAAGGCCGCACGCTGGAAGAGGCGCGCGCGCAGATGCTGGCGAAAGGCATGGCCGCACAGGAGGTCGAGCGCATCGCGCCCCATCGCGTCTTCTCCGGCAACAGGCCATCGGTGACGCTGCTTTATCGCACGCTCGATCCGTTCACGCTCGGCAGGCTGATCGCGCTCTACGAGCATCGGGTGTTCGTGGAAGCGCAGCTCTTCAACATCAATGCGTTCGACCAGTGGGGCGTGGAGCTCGGCAAGGAACTCGCCACGGGTCTTCTGCCTGTCGTGGAAGGCAAGGAGGATGCCGCAGGCCGCGACGCATCCACCGCCGGCCTCGTGCGACACATGCGCGAACTCAAGTAGCGGGAACGGGCGATTGGCCGACATCAAGGGCATCCTCTTCGACAAGGACGGAACGCTTGTCGATTTCCACGCCACATGGTTCGCCATCGGTGACATTCTCGCGCTACGGGCGGCCGACGGCGACCGCGCCCGTGCCAACGACCTGCTCGATGTCGCCGGTTTCGATTTCGCGACGCATAGCTTCCGGCCCGACTCAATCTTCGCCGCCGGCACAAATGCCGACATCGTCAGTCTTTGGTACCCACATCTTGCCAACGGCGCCCGCCAGGCACTCATCGCCGAATTCGACCGCTTCACTACAGAGGAAGGCGCGTCCAAACCGGTCGTGCTGTCCGGTTGCCGGGAGGCGCTGGCCGTGCTGCATGCGACGGGCCGCCGCCTCGGCATCGCGACCAACGACTCCACCGGCGGGGCCGAACGCACGCTGCTCGCCCTCGGCGTCGCGCAAATGTTCGTCGCTACTTACGGATACGACGCCGTCGCCAATCCGAAGCCCGCGCCTGACACGGTCTATGCGTTCTGCGACTTCACCGGCCTGCGCCCTTCGCAGGTGGCCATGGTGGGCGACAACCGACACGACCTCGAAATGGCGAAGGCCGCCGGCGCGGGGCTCGCCATCGGCGTGCTTTCGGGCACCGGAACGCGCGAGTCGCTCGGCCAACTCGCCGACGTTATTCTCGATTCGGTCGCGGACCTGCCGGAGTACCTGGCTATACAGGCGTGATGCTTACCGTGCGTCCTTCGAGGCTCGCTGCGCTCGCACCTCAGGATGAGGGCTGTCGTGCATCGCATCCTTAGGATAGTGGGCTCGAACACCGGCGTTGCGGCGAACGCGGTTGGCTTCGGCATATATCAAGCCCACGGCTTGGTAGCTCCGAGAGCCAACCTCCCTCATCCTGAGGTGCGAGCGAAGCGAGCCTCGAAGGACGCACGACCAAACAGACTGCTTCCAGAAGTGATACAGGCGACTAGCTGCTTCTCCGTCCTTTGAAATCCGCCGGGCGCTTCTGC
>JAEWFU010000189.1 GCA_023388675.1 Pseudomonadota bacterium
GTCATGAGCGGCACGCCTCTGAAGTACGAACGCCCCTCGCCGCGGCTGGGGCAGCACACGCAGGAAATCCTCGCAGAACTGGAGAAACGCGGAAAATGAGAACCGGCGGACAACTCATCGTCGACACACTCGAAGCCAACGGCGTCGAGCGCATCTATTCCGTGCCGGGCGAGAGCTATCTCGCCGTTCTCGACGCACTGCACGATTCCAGCATCGAAAACATCGTCTGCCGCCAGGAAGGCGGTGCGGCGATGATGGCCGATTGCGAGGGCCGTCTGACGGGCAGGCCCGGCATCTGTTTCGTCACCCGTGGCCCGGGTGCCACCAACGCGTCCGCGGGCATCCACATCGCCCAGCAGGATTCCAACCCGCTGATCATCTTCGTCGGTCAGATCGCGCGCGGCATCAAGGAGCGCGAGGCGTTCCAGGAAGTCGACTACAAGGCCTTCTACGGCTCCATGGCCAAGTGGGTGGTGGAGATCGACGACGCGCGCCGCGTTCCCGAGCTTGTCACCCGTGCCTTCGCGGTCGCGACTTCGGGCAGGCCCGGGCCGGTGGTGGTCTCGCTGCCGGAGGACATGCTGCGCGACGAAGTCGAGGCGCCCGCGCCCCTGCCCTTCGTGCCTGTGGAAACCCGCCCCGGTGAGCCGGAGATGAACCGCCTCGTCGAACTGCTCAATACTGCCGAACGTCCGTTCATGGTGCTTGGCGGCACGCGCTGGACCGAAGAGGCGGTGAAACAGGTATGTGCTGGCATCAGCAAGTGGAAGCTGCCGGTCGGTTGTTCCTTCCGCCGCCAGACCCTGTGCGACCAACTCCACGACTGCTACGCCGGCGACATCGGCATCGGCGCCAATCCGAAATTGGGGAAATACATCAAGGATGCCGATCTCGTCCTGCTGGTCGGTTGCCGCTTCGGCGAGATGCCGTCGGCGGACTACACCTTGCTGAAAAGCCCCTACCCCGATCAGAAGCTCGTGCATGTGTTCCCCGACCCGGAGGAACTGGGCCGCGTCTACCGGCCCGAACTACCGATCAACGCTTCCAACACCGCCTTTGCCGAGGCGTTCGCACGCACCGGCCCCGAGGCGACGCCGCGCTGGGCGAACCGCACGGAGGAGCTGCACCAGAGCTATCTCGAATGGTCGACCCCGCCGCAGGACGGCCCCGGCGAGGTCAAGATGGGTCGCGTGATGGCGTGGCTGGAGGACAATCTGCCGGAAGACGTGATCGTCACCAACGGGGCCGGCAACTTCGCGACGTGGATGCATCGCTTCCACCGTTACCGCCGCTTCAACGGGCAGGCGGCCCCCACCTCCGGCTCGATGGGCTACGGTGTGCCGGCCGGCGTCGCCGCCAAGGGAATATTCCCGCAGCGGGAAGTGGTGATCTGGGCCGGCGACGGCGATTTCATGATGCATGGGCAGGAATTCGCCACTGCCGTGCAATACGGCCGCAACGTCATCGTCGTGATCCTCAACAATGGCATCTACGGTACGATCCGCATGCATCAGGAGCGCGATTATCCCGGCCGCGTCTCGGGAACCTCGATCCGCAACCCCGACTTCGCCGCTTATGCCCGCGCCTTCGGCGGCCATGGCGAGACGGTGACGACAACGGAAGAATTCGCCCCCGCATTCGAGCGGGCGCGGGCCAGTGGCATGCCGGCAATCATCGAGGTCAAGCTGGATCCGGAAGCGATCACCCCGACACGCACGCTGACGCAGATACGCGAAGGCAAGTGACGATCTGACGGGCCCGCTCCGACAGGCAACGATCCGGCCTGCCGGACGTTGACCCATAGCTTCGGGCCGCGTCAACCGGGCGCGGCGGCAAGGCGAACGGAGGGATTTTCCCGGTTTCTTCCTTCGGCCAACGAAACGGCAGACGAGCGCCTGTCCCGCCCGGCCCGAAGCGACGCTTCCTCGATGAGCATCCGCGAGAGACGGCCTCACGCCTGCTCACGCGGCTTGAGGTGCAAGGCTGACGCCAGCGCGTTGGCGCCTTTCGAAAGCCATGGTATGAATCCTTCATACCATGGCGAAAGGACACGACCATGAACAAGATCGACCGCCGCACCGTGAGCCTGCCCGTCGAGCAGGCCGACTACATCGACAAGCTCGTTGAGGCCGGCGAGTACGGCTCCGCCAGCGAGGTCGTGCGCGCGGGAATCCGCGCATTGCAACAGCACGACCGAGCCATCGAACACTGGCTGCGGACGGAAGTGGCGGAGACTTATGATCGAATGCAGGCCGACCCTGCCCGCGGCATCCCTCTTGAAACCGTCAGGGCCCGGTTTCAAGAAAGAGCCAAGGCCAGAGATAAAGGCCCAAGTTGAAACGCCGCCGCATCATCATCGCACCCGAGGCGGAAGCCGATCTCGATGGGATCGAAGGCTGGATCGTCGATTCGGCATCAAGCCGTGTCGCAACCACGTTCATTTCGAGCATCTTCGACTTTTGCGAGTCCCTCGATATCGCTTCGGAACGAGGCCACCGCCGCGACGATCTGAGGAAAGGCCTCCGCATCGTCGGCTTCGAGCGGCGACTGACGATCGCATTCGCCGTTCACGACGACCGCGTCGAAATTCTCCGTATCTTTCGAGGCGGCCGCGACTGGGAAGCGGAGCTGTCCGAGGACTGACGTCCCCGCTCACGCCGCGTCGAAATCGAGCACCAGTCTTTTCGAGGTCGGGCGCGTCTGGCAGGCGAGCGTGAACCCGGCCTCGATTTCCCATGGCTGCAGCGAATAGTTGACGGCCATTTCGGCCTCTCCCTCGGCAACCCGGCACCGGCAGGTGCAGCACATGCCGCCGGCGCAGGAATAAGGAATCTCGAGACCTGCCCGATGTGCGGCATCGAGCACCGTGGCATCCGCCTCGGCCATCGGGAAGGCGCGGCGCACCCCGTCCAGCACAACCTCGATCTCGACGCCGGCTTCCGCAGCCTCCTGCGCCCTGGTTGAGCGCGCACTCGGCGCCGGTGCATCGCCCGAAGGCGTGAACCGTTCGAAGCGGATGCGGTCCTCCTCCACGCCCAGCGCCTTCAGCGCGGTCGAAACCTCGTCGATCATCTCGCCCGGCCCGCACAGGAAGATGCCGTCAGCCGCAGCCACGTCGATCAGCCCGCGGTTTGCCAGCTCGCTCACCCGTGCACCATCGATGCGGCCGTTGAAAAGCTCGACGTCCTGCGCCTCGCGCGACAGCAGATGCACGACCGAGAGACGGCGCATATGCCGATCCTTCAAATCCTCCAGCTCCTCGCGAAACATGATCGTGTCGGTCGAGCGGTTGCCGTAGATCAGCGTGATCGTGCTGTCGGGTTCATGGCCGAGAACCGTCTTGGCGATCGAAAGCATCGGCGTGATGCCGGACCCCGCCGCGATCAGGATGTAATCATGCCGCTCGCCGGCAAGCGAGGTGAAGCGTCCCTCCGGCGGCATCACGCGGATCGTATCGCCGACGGAAAGGCGCTCGTTGACGAAGCTGGAGAACCGGCCGTCTGCCACCCGCTTGACGCCGACGCGCAGCGTCGGCTCGCCGGGCGCGGAGCAGATCGAATAGGAACGCCGTGCCTCCTTTCCGTCGATGTCGGTAGCAAGCGTGAGGTACTGGCCGGGACGGAAGGCGAAGGTTTCCTTGAGCGCATCCGGTATCTCGAAGGCGACGGCAACCGCCTCGGGCGTCTCGCGCGCGATCGCCGCAACTTTGAGATCGTGAAATCTGGGTGCCATGAGGGTTCCTAGATGCACTTGAAATAGTCGAACGGTTCCCGGCACGCCGTGCAGCGATAGAGCGCCTTGCAGGCCGTGGAGCCGAATTCGGACACGCGCTCGGTCTGT
>JAEWFU010000237.1 GCA_023388675.1 Pseudomonadota bacterium
ATGGCGAAAAGCGGCGGCTCGCCCCAGGCCCCGTGACTGGAAAAGCCCAGCCTTTCATAAAACGCCAGCGACCGCGCCACGTCGCGCACCTGCAACACCGGCATGGAACGCAGCGTCGCCATCACTCGGCTGCCAGCTTCGCGGCCTCGCGACGGGCCTTGCGCTTTTCGGCATGGGCAAGCGCCGCCTCGCGCACCCAGGCGCCTTCGTCCCAGGCCTTCTGCCGGGCAACCAGGCGCTCCTTGTTCATCGGCCCGCCGCCCTTGACCACGCGCCAGAACTCGTCCCAGTCGATCTCGCCGAAATCGTAGCGCCCGCGCTCCTCGTTCCATTTCAGGTCCGGATCGGGGAAGGTCAGGCCGAGGAATTCGCCCTGCGGCACCGTGGAATCCACGAATTGCTGGCGCAACTCGTCATTGGTGAAGCGCTTGATCTTCCAGCGCATCGACTGGTCGCCATGCTGGCTGTCGGAATCGTGAGGGCCGAACATCATCAGCGACGGCCACCACCAGCGGTTCAGCGCGTCCTGCGCCATCTCCTTCTGCTCCGGCGTGCCGGCGGCCAGCGTCATCATGATCTCGTAGCCCTGACG
The DNA here is from genome assembly GCA_023388675.1 of Pseudomonadota bacterium. Taxonomy (GTDB): domain Bacteria; phylum Pseudomonadota; class Alphaproteobacteria; order Rhizobiales; family Rhizobiaceae; genus Aerobium. Next base: position 593 of record JAEWFU010000237.1, read on the forward strand.
CTGGTGGAAGCTTTCTTCCTTGCAGACCCGGATCATGGCTCGGGCGTAGGGTCCGTAGGAGCAGCGGCAGAGCGGGATCTGGTTCATGATCGCAGCCCCGTCGACCAGCCAGCCGATCGCGCCGATGTCGGCCCAGGTGAGCGTCGGATAATTGAAGATGGACGAATACTTCGCCTTGCCCGCCAGCAGTTCCTCGGTCATTTCCTCGCGCGAAACGCCCAGCGTCTCGGCAGCGGAATAGAGGTAGAGCCCGTGGCCGCCCTCGTCCTGAACCTTGGCGAGCAGGGCCGCCTTGCGGCGCAGCGACGGCGCCCGCGTGATCCAGTTGCCCTCCGGCAGCATGCCGACGATCTCGGAATGAGCGTGCTGGCCGATCTGCCGGACCAGCGTGCGGCGATAGCCCTCCGGCATGGGGTCGTTCGGCTCGATCTTCTCCTCGGCGTCGATACGCTTCTGGAACGCAGCCAGAAAGGTTTCGTCTTCCGTCGTTTCGGTCTTCGCGCCGATGAGGCCCTGGCTGTACATGGCTGTTCCTCCGTGATCGGATGGTAGCATAACCACCGATCCCGATATATGTAACAAAAATCTCGCAGAACATCAACATTTCGTAACACATTGGGAGGACAAATGACCGCAAGCGTCGAGCAGGCGAACACCTATCTGAGGCAATTCTTCGCACCGTGGATCGTCGAGATGGGGCTGGAAGCCCGCGCATTCGATGACGGCGGCGGAGATTTCGTGCTGCCCGAGAACCCCAGGCTCGTCCATGGCGGCGGGGTGGTCTGCGGCCAGGCCACGGCGTCGGCGGCGGATACGGCGTGCGTCGTCACGCTGGCGATACTCAATGGTCGCTTCCGAATGTGCACCACTGTCGATCTGACGACCCATTTCATCCGGCCGCTGAAGCCCGGCGAGATCGACATCAGGGTGGACGTGCTGTCGAACGGCAGGCGCATGGCCTATGCGCGGGTGGAAATGCGGGCAAAGGGAGAAAGCCGCATCGCCGTAACCGCAACGGCGGCGTTTGCCTATCTTGAAGACTGACGGGGATCGCGCCAGCGCCGCGCCAGCACCGACGGATCGGCAGGCTCCGGAAGACCCGCCGCGTCGAGCCACGCCTCGCTTGCCGCTGCCAGCGCCTCATGGACGTCGCGCGCGATCGAGCGCGCTTCCGCCCCCGGCCAGGATGGCGGCAGGAGCGCATCGGGCAGGCCGGGGTCGCGCAGAACGATCCGACGCCAATCATGGACGAGCAGCGTACGGGCGGCGATCGCATCGAGCGGCGAAAACGCGGAGCCGCCCCGCAACGCTTCGTGAAGCGAGCGGAACGCCGCGATGAAGGCATGGTAGGCGTCGGCGATCTCCTGCGACGGCCATAAAGCGCGGAACGCCTCCGGGTGTTCCGCGCTTTCGCCGTGGATGACGAGCATGCCGGCAAGCGCCTCGGTCGCATCGGGCGCGTCGTCGGTTTCCGGCCGCATATGAACCCCGCCATTGATCCGCACAAAGCCGAGTGCCGCCAGTTCGCCGCCCTGCGCATTGGCGCCCGGCGCAGCAACCGCAACGGTCCACTTGCCGGTCCATCCCGGCGAAGCGGCTGCATAGATGCGCCGTGTGGCAAGGTCGAAGGCGTGGCGGCCGTGCTCGTCGAGGCTGAAGAAGGAGTTCCGCCCGCGTCGCTCACGCGTCACCCACTGGTCGCCGGCGAGCCGCGACAGCGCTGTGCGCAACGCGCCCGGCTCGATGCGCAGCCGCGCCATGATGTCCTGCAGCACCGTCAGCGCAACGCGCCCACCGCGAGGCACCACGGCATCGCCGAAAACCGTGATGACCAGCGACCAGACGCGTGGACGCCCGCGTTCATGCAGGTGCGCAATCAGGGTTTCGAGGGCCGCAATGGCCGGGTCGGCGGATTTGGGCATGCGGCCATCAGATGGCACGACGGCGCGCATGGTGGCAAGTCAGGAGCGCAGCGCCTTCACCCCGCCGACAAGCAGGCGTGCCGCAAGCCGCGCATAATCCTGCCGGCTGACCGGTCCGCCGTCGCGGAACCACATATAGGCCCAGTTGACCATGCCGAAGAGGCTCATCGTCACCGGTTTGAGCAACGGCGTGCCGTCGAACGTCACCGGGTCGAGCGCGTGGACCGACCGGGCCACGATCTCCACGAGCCGCCGCTCCAGCGCCTTCAACTGGTCCTGCTCCGGGTCCGGAAGCAGACGCAGCGCGTCGACCTGCACCTTGTGCTCGGCATCGGCGTCGCGATAGGCCTCCAGCAGCGCGCCGACCAGCGCCTCGAGCCTTGCCTCTGGCGGCAGCGTTGGGTCGTCCGCCTCCTCCACCGCTTCAACCAGCGCGTTCAAGTGATTCTGCAATAAGTCGAAAAGCAGCGCCTCCTTCGAGGCGTAGTAGTGATAGAGCAGCGCCTTGGAGACCCCGCATTCGGCCGCCAGCCGCGCCATCGAGGCACGATCGTAGCCGTCTCGCGCGAAAACGATCGCCGCCCGATGCAGGATCGCACCCCGTTTCTCGTCATGATCCTTGGCGCGACTGCGGGCCATCAGGACAAGCCTTGACCGCGGGGGTTCACGCTGCCCCTCACCCTTACCCTCTCCCCGTAAACGGGGAGAGGGGGACGCGTACGTTGAGGCCATCTCCCTTCTCCCCGTTTACGGGGAGAAGGTGCCGGCAGGCGGATGAGGGGCAGCACGAGCATCAAAGACACCGCGCTCACCCCTTGGGCCTGTTGTCCACGATGCGCACCGCCTTGCCCTGGCTGCGCGCGACCTTGTCGGGCTCGGTGACGTCGACCTTCACCGATACGCCGACGACATCCTTTATGCGCATGACGAGGTCGGCGGCGCAGGCCGAGCGCGCCTCGCCAGCCGCATGGCTGGCAATGGCTTCCACATGCACGACCATCTCGTCCATGCGCCCGTCGCGCAGCAGTTCGATCTGGAAGTGCGGCGCAAGGCCCGTAACCTTCAGGATCTGTTCCTCGATCTGCGTCGGAAACACGTTGACGCCGCGCAGGATCATCATGTCGTCGGAACGACCGGTGATCTTCTCCATCCGCCGCATGGTGCGCGCGGTACCGGGCAACAGCCGCGTCAGATCGCGCGTGCGGTAACGGATGATCGGGAACGCCTCCTTTGTGAGCGAGGTAAAGACCAGTTCGCCCTGTTCGCCATCGGGCAGGACCTCGCCTGTCTGCGGGTCGATCACCTCCGGATAGAAATGATCCTCCCAGATGTGCAGCCCGTCCTTGGTCTCCACGCATTCGTTGGCGACGCCCGGACCCATCACCTCGGACAGGCCGTAGATGTCCACGGCATGCATGTCGAACGCATCCTCGATCTCGGCGCGCATGGCGTTCGTCCACGGTTCCGCGCCGAAGATGCCCACCTGCAGCGGGCTCTTGCGCGGGTCCAGCCCCTGGGCGCGGTATTCGTCGAGGATGGAGAGCATGTAGGACGGCGTGACCATGATCGTCGAGGCGCCGAAATCCTCGATCAGCGTGACCTGCCGCTGTGTCATGCCGCCCGAGACCGGCACCACCGTGCAGCCTAGCTTCTCCGCGCCGTAATGCGCGCCAAGACCGCCGGTGAACAGGCCATAGCCATAGGCGATATGAACGATGTCGCCCGGCCGCGTGCCGGAGGCCCGCATCGAACGGGCGACGCATTCGGCCCAGACATCGATGTCGTTCTTCGTGTAGCCGACGACGGTGGGCTTGCCCGTCGTGCCCGAAGACGCATGGATGCGCGCCACCTTCTCGCGCGGAACGGCGAACATGCCGAACGGGTAGTTGGCGCGCAGATCGGCCTTTACGGTGAAGGGAAACTTGCCGAGGTCCGATAGCGTCATGAGGTCGTCGGGATGAACGCCGGCCTCATCGAAGCTTTTCCGGTAATGCGGCACGTTATCGTAGGCATGGCGCAGCGACCATTTCACCCGATGAAGCTGCAAGGCTGCGATCTCGTCACGCGAGGAGATCTCGATCGGATCGAGATCCTCCTTCCTTGGCGTCAAATCCTTCATCTTCTCCTCCCGACGCAGGTCTTCGCCCGCCGTGCACCGCGCTGCCAACAACGTGCACCGCGCTGCCAATAAAGTGCGTCCTTCGAGGCTCGCTCCGCTCGCACCTCAGGATGAGGGAGGCTGTGCATCGCCTCTGGCAAATTCGCGAGCGCGAGGGCCGTTCCGTTGAGGGGCATCGAGCGCACCACATTACGGGTTCGACAAACCACCTCCCTCATCCTGAGGTGCGAGCGGAGCGAGCCTCGAAGGACGCAGATATTCGTGAATGCACGATATCCGGCCATCGCCATCATTCCTCGAAATGCCTGCCGTCGATCACGCGCGACGCACCGCGAAACTCGGCGATCACCTTTCCGGCCGCATCGCTCACCGTCACGTCGTAGAGCCCCGAGCGGCCGGCGCGCGTAACCGCCCGCGCCACGGCGGTCAGCCGCTCTCCGAGCTTGCCGGGCCGCAGGAAACTGATCGTGTTATGCTGCGCCACCGCAAGCTGGTTGTAGGAGTTGCAGGCGAACGCGAAGGCGCTGTCGGCGAGCGTGAAAATGTAGCCGCCATGGCAGATGT
>JAEWFU010000255.1 GCA_023388675.1 Pseudomonadota bacterium
TGGCACTGCTGATCGGCTCCATGTGAGGGCCGGGCGAGGTGGCCGTGGGACCAAAGACGTCTTCGAAGGCCGCCTTCAGGGCAACGTCATAGTCCTGCATGGCGACCGGCAGTCCGAGATCGACCAGGCTGGTGACGCCGTAGCCTGCGATGCCGCAAGGTACGATGCCGCCGAAATGCGACAGGTCGGGCTCCACGTTCACAGCGATGCCGTGCAGGCTCACCCATCGGCGCAAACGAATGCCGATGGCGGCGATCTTGTCTTCGGCAGGGCTTCCGTCGGGCAGGGGCGGTCGGTCGGGGCGCGTGACCCAGACGCCGACGCGATCCTCGCGCCGCTCTCCCTTCACGTTGAAGCGTGCGAGCGAGCCGATGATCCAGGCTTCGAGTGCCGCGACGAAAGCGCGGACGTCTTCTCGCCGGCGCTTCAGGTCGAGCATCAGATAGGCGACCCGCTGGCCTGGGCCGTGATAGGTGTATTCGCCGCCACGGCCGGTCGCAAAGACCGGGAAGCGATTCTTGTCGAGCAAATCCTTCGGATCGGCGCTGGTGCCGCCTGTATAAAGCGGCGGGTGCTCGACCAGCCAGACCAGCTCCGGCGCGCCGGCCTCCCGGATGGCTGCGGCCCGTTCGTCCATCACCGCAAGCGCGGTGTCGTAGTCGGTCAAACCGGGTTCGATTCGCCACTCGACAGCAGGGCCGTCCGCGGTGGGCAGAAACGAGGCTTGCATCCGGTTTCGTTCGATCATGGCTGGCTATCCCGAGGCTCCCCCTGATATGGGGAATTGCGAGGAAAAGGTCCAGTTTCCCGACGTGCTTGCCGGCTTGCGTAATTGTGCGCAAATCGGTGTCGACGCACTTGTGCCCCGCATACCGATTTGCTACATGCGCCGGGCCGGTTCCGACCGGCCCTTTCGTGACGTGCGGTCGTGGCGGAATTGGTAGACGCGCAGCGTTGAGGTCGCTGTGGGGCAACCCGTGGAAGTTCGAGTCTTCTCGACCGCACCATCACTCTCCTCAACTGAGAGTTTGCAAGACGTCGAGCCCGAATTTTCCGGACGCGAAGGCCAGGCTTACCTGTCTTCAGCCGTTGCGGACCGGCTTATCGGATGGATAGTTCCGGTGCCTTGCGCACAGGAGCGGCACCCATGCAGGGTTCAATCCAGTTTGACGGTCCGACGTCAGAACGAACGTTGATTTGGTGCAGCGTCTCTGCATTTTCCGATGCGGCGAGGGTACGCATCCCTACTATGCTCCGGGGCGGCGGCGCGACTGCAGCGTGTGACGCACATCACCGCTGCCAGATCGTGCTTTCATCGATATGGCCGTGCTGAAGCATCACGTCGACATTCTGCGCGAGGCGGGCGGCTTGCCCGATCCCCACCGGGACCGGCGCACGCTTGAGTTCGGCAACATCGTCACCGCAGTCATCTCGCAGCACGGTAGGCTGCATGTCCCGGCTACGAGATCGCCAGCCGCCTGCTTGCCATCCTGACCGGCTAGAACTTGAGAATCGTGGTGGCCCAGGACAGCCCGACACCGAAACCGCTTGCCAGGACGGTTTTCCCTTCCAGCAGACCATCGTCCTGGAGCCGTTCGAGCGCGATCGGGATCGTCGATGAAACGCAGTTTCCGATGTCTTCCAACAGGAACGGCGCCTGATCGTCCGTCAACTCCAACTGGCGCCTGAGCAGCTCGACCATGTATCGGCTGGCCTGGTGAAAGACGAAGAGATCGACATCGGCCTTGGTCAGCCCGTTCTTGGCCAGGCATCGCTCGATCGAAGCCGGCACGCGATCGAGCATGAATGTAAGTATGGCCCTGCCGTCCATATAGAGCTGCCGGTCTGCCGCTGCAGGCTCTGCGGAACGACCGTATATGCTCGTCATCGGAGACGCACCGCGACCAGCTCGCAGGATCAGCCCATCGGCGCCGCTGCCATCCGTTCCGAAATCGGTTGCGCCAATCGCCGCACCGGCTTCCGCCGATAGCCATGTGGCCGCCGCCGCGTCGCCGAACACAGCGGCTGTCGCGCGATCCTGTGGCGACATGATCTTCGAGTAGGGGTCGCACGTCACAAGCAGCGCATTCGTCCAGCCTTCCGCCTGCATCATCGCCCTGAGCATGGAAAGGCCGTAGACCCAGCCCGAACACCCAAGAGAAATATCGAGGGCCGCTACGCCGTCGGGCAGACCGCACGCATTCTGCAACTGCGCTGCCATGTGAGGGATGGAATAGTCCGGTGTTTGGGAGACCACGAACAGGGCCTGGACATCGCTGGGCGACAGCTCCGGAAACCGGTCGAAAAGCGCACGCACAGCCTTTTCGCCGAGCATGCTCGGCGTCTCATCGGCGCTCAGAAAGCGTCGCTGCGGAAACCCGATCTTTTGGGCGATGAAGGTGGGATCGGCACCTGTCCATCCGGCCACTTCCTCCGCTTCAACAACAATGTCCGGTACTGCGTGCGCAAAGCCACGAACCTTCATCGGGGTGTCCTTCTCTGAAATGGCATGCCTGTCCTTCCAGGTGAGTGCCCGACTACCCGTTCGAGCCGGCAGCTGCCAGGTTGCGGCACTGCTGGTCGATGGCAAATCGGTCTGCTGTCATAAATTCCACCTTGGGAAGACGGGAGGGGGTCTCAAATCTCTCCAGGACCGCAGCGCGCGTCTGTGGCAACGCATGGTCCAGTTGCGGAACCTCGTCGAGCAAAAAGACAGCCGTGGGATAGTTTTCCCGCCCCGCAAGCCGATCTGATATCCTGGGTATGTAACGCTGCGCGAGGGTGTCGTCATACAACGCGCCGGTCAGGTCGTAGGATGCCGCATCTTCTGCTCTCCCGCCACTCCGGCCCTCGGCCATCTCCCTGAGGACGGAGAGCAATATCCGCACATCGCCAAGAGGGAGGAGTTCAGGCTCTTCCCAGTTGGGCAGCAGGTTGGTTCGTTGGTTCGGCCAATTATCCCTCATATTCGTCCATAAATACGGACGCGCCTGAAATACGATCAAGGATGACCGCAAGCGGCCGACGTGCCGCACAACATCCCAGTAGTCGCGCAAGCGCGGGCTGTCGATTACGACCGGAACCACGCGCTTGCCGAGCCGGCAAGCTTTTTCCATGGCCGCGATGAAGGAAGCCCGGCCGACGATTATCGTGTCCGCCCGTTTTGCGTCGAGTGCCGTGTAGATCGACCGCTCCAACTGTCGGCTGGGATTGTCCGGATTCATTGCTGAAGCGGCGGTATGAAGCGCACCACTGCCGACCACATAATCCGCGGCGTGGGCGAGCAGAAAAAACGCGAGGACGCCCAATATGAGCCTGATCAGCCAGAGAGGCATCGACTACATCTCTCGATAGATGAAGGTTGCGACCTCAATCGGCCACTCCGCGACGACGTAGAGAGCCGCTGCGCCGACGGCAAGTGCGATGATGACTTCAGTAATGACACGCCGGACTAGATCGCGCCCAGTGTGAAGACGAACAGCGCTCTTTCCCATGTCTCCGAACTCCCGATTGCAGAAACCCACACGACGAACAGCAGGGTCAGGATTCTGGACGCCCCTCCATATGCGAATGCCAGCGGCCGAACCCCGTTGATCCGCCGCCTCACCTCAGCTCCCGTTTCGCTCCTCTGCCAACGCGCCATCGCGATCATGGCCGTGCCGTGAAGCACTCCCCAGAGAAGGTATTGAGGATTGAAAGCATGCCACAGGCCTGTAAGCAGGAAGAGAAGCATGATCCCCCGGAAACGCCAGCCGGTTCGCCGGACAAATGGCTGATATAC
>JAEWFU010000357.1 GCA_023388675.1 Pseudomonadota bacterium
AGCACGGCCCGGAAGCGCTGGACCGGCACGGCCACGGAGACGATCTGCTCTCCCTGATCGCTGCGGCGCACGATGAAGGACGGGCTGCCCTGCAGCGCCTGCATGACTTCGGGATAGGCGGTGCCGCTGCCACCCGGCTGCTCATGGTAAAGTGGCAGGTCGGAACGCCGGAAGAGGCTGAGCAGAAGCTTCTCGGCCCGCTCCAGCAGGCCTGGCTGTTCCTCCTCGACGGGTGGGAGGCCATAGCGCAGTATCTGGCCGCGCGAATAGAGCGCGCGGGAATCGAGCAGCAGATTGGCATCGCGATCGAAGATGCGTGCTCGTGTCAGCGTCGGCGAAATCAGGCGGCGCAACACCGGTGCGACCCGCTCCGGGTTGATCGGAAAGTGCAGGCTGTCCAGTTGTCCCGAACCCGGCGGCAGGCTTTCTCCCGCCTGCAGCTCCAGGAGTTTCTCGGGATCGATGGTGATCGAATCGGTCTCCACCGTCGCCGACGCGGCGATCGCGCTGGCGATGATCTCACCCTGGATCATCAGGCTTTCGATCCGCGCCTGGACGAGACCGTCGCGAAACTGGTTGATGTAGAGAATGCCGATAACCATGACGCCGAGCGCGGCCAGGTTCAGCACGAGGATACGGCGCGTCAGGCTCGAGAAGACATAGTGGCCCAGCACCCGCCTGACCGGCACGAGAACGTGCCGGCTCAAGGGCCTGGACCCGCGCTTCACCTCGGACTTTGCCCCGGTGACGCCTCTTTCGATGTCTGCCGCCATTCAGCCCTGCAGTAGCCTACCCCGCGAGCGTCATGCCTCGCGGAAGCGGTAGCCTACCCCATAAAGCGTCTCGATCATGTCGAAATCGTCGTCGACGGCCTTGAACTTCTTGCGCAGCCGCTTGATGTGGCTGTCGATCGTGCGGTCGTCGACATAGACCTGCTCGTCGTAAGCGGAATCCATGAGCGCATCGCGGCTTTTGACCACGCCGGGCCGCTGCGCCAGGGAATGCAGGATAAGGAATTCCGTGACCGTCAGCGTGACCGGTTCACCGCGCCATGTGCAGGTGTGCCGCTCCTGGTCCATGACGAGCTGGCCACGCTCCAGCGAACGCGCCTGCTGGCCGGTGGTCTTGACGCCTGCCTCACGCGCATTGGCGCGGCGCAGAACGGCGCGCACGCGTTCGACCAGCAGCCTTTGCGAGAACGGTTTGCGGATAAAGTCGTCGGCGCCCATCTTGAGACCGAAGAGCTCGTCGATCTCGTCGTCCTTGGAGGTGAGGAAGATCACCGGCATGTCGCTCTTCTGGCGCAGGCGACGCAGCAGTTCCATGCCGTCCATGCGAGGCATCTTGATATCGAAGATAGCGAGATTCGGCGGGCGCGCCGAAAGACCTTCCAGCGCCGAAGCGCCATCCGTATAAGTCTCGACCCGATAGCCTTCGGACTCCAACGCGATCGAAACTGACGTCAGAATGTTCCGGTCGTCATCGACAAGCGCGATCGTTGCCATTTCAAGTGGCTCCCTCATGAGCGGGTGTCCCTTCCTGCATCGAGAAGGGGCTGTAGACGGACAAATTGGGTACAAATTGTGGCATGCTGCCTCCCCGCATGCACGGCCGGCGGCAGAAAGGCAAGCGCCCCCATTCCTTCACCGGCTTGTCGGTCATCGACGAATATGTGTCGGCCACCGGAAGATTTAAACAGTTACAACCGATTTAAACAGAACTGAAAATCTTTAAATCGATTAATGATTTGAAATCAATGAGCTTTTCTGTTTCTGAACCTGTCACCTCCAGTCCGGGCAAGTTTTTTGCAAGAGCGTCGGGAGGAAAGTATCTCGGTTCGGCTCCGGTCCTTGGTGGTGAAGATGACAGAAATCGGCCTGCGCAATCCCGACAACGGGATCGACATCTGCGGTTTGAAGACCTCGGGCACCGTTCACTACAATCTTGGTCCCGCCGAACTGGTCGAGCACGCGCTTCGCCGCGGTGAGGCGAGGCTGACGGCTCACGGAGCGCTTGTCGCCACGACTGGCCAGCACACCGGGCGTTCTCCAAAAGACAAGTTCGTCGTGCGGGATGTTGACACCGACGCGCAGGTCTGGTGGGACAACAACAAGCCGATGTCGCCGGAGCAGTTCGCGCTCCTGCACGAAGACTTTCTCGCTCACGCTGCGGACCTCGATCTCTATGTACAGGATCTCGTGGGCGGCGCCGACCAGGCGAACAGCCTGCCGACGCGGGTCGTCACGGAATATGCCTGGCATTCGCATTTCATCCGCAACCTGCTGATCCGCCCGGCGCGCGAGGCCCTCTCAACCTTCACGCCCAAGATGACGATCATCGACCTGCCGTCGTTCAGGGCCGACCCCGAACGACATGGCTGCCGGACCGAAACGGTTATCGCGATCGACTTCGCCCGCATGGTGGTGCTGATCGGCGGCACATCCTACGCCGGCGAGATGAAGAAGTCGGTCTTCACCGCACTGAACTACCTGCTGCCAGCGCGCGGCGTGATGCCCATGCACTGCTCGGCCAATGAAGGACCGCAGGGCGACGCGGCCGTGTTCTTCGGCCTTTCCGGCACCGGCAAGACCACGCTTTCGGCCGACCCGCGGCGCACGCTCATCGGCGACGACGAACATGGTTGGGGCGAAGACGGCATCTTCAATTTCGAGGGCGGCTGCTACGCCAAGACCATCAAGCTCTCGGCGGAAGCCGAGCCCGAGATTTTCGCGACGACGCGGCGCTTCGGAACCGTACTCGAGAACGTGGTGCTGGACGAGAACCGCGTGCCGGATTTCGACGATGGCTCGCTCACGGAGAACACGCGCTGCGCCTATCCGCTCGATTTCATCCCGAATGCCAGCGCGACGGGACGGGCAGGACATCCGAAAAACATCATCATGCTGACCGCCGATGCATTCGGCGTGATGCCGCCCATCGCCAGGCTGACGCCCGCCCAGGCGATGTATCACTTCCTTTCGGGCTATACCGCCAAGGTGGCAGGGACCGAAAAGGGCGTGACCGAGCCCGAGGCCACCTTCTCGACCTGCTTCGGCGCACCGTTCATGCCGCGCCATCCATCAGAATACGGCAATCTGCTGCGCGATCTGATTGCGCGGCATGGCGTCGACTGCTGGCTCGTCAACACCGGCTGGACGGGTGGAGCTTATGGCACCGGCAGCCGCATGCCGATCAAGGCCACCAGAGCGCTGCTCTCCGCCGCGCTCGACGGCTCACTGAACGAGGCGGAATTCCGCACCGACGCGAATTTCGGCTTCGAAGTGCCGGTTTCCGTGCCGGGTGTCGATGCGTCGATCCTCGATCCCATGATTCTCGACCCTCGGGCGACCTGGGCCGACAAGGAAGCCTATGACCGGCAGGCCAAGCGACTGGTCGGCATGTTCATCGACAATTTCGGCAAGTTCGAAGCCCATGTCGATGCAAGCACGCTGAGCGCCGCGCCGCGGCTGCAAGAAGCGGCCGAATAGCGGTCGCACGGCGCGCATTCCTTGAAGGCCCGGCGCGAAACGGGCCTTTTCTTTGCGGTGCGGTCGTGATTGCATGCAGCGACCGGGAGGAACCAGTCGATGCTCGCCATGCACAAACCCTTGACCTTCGCCGGCTACGCGCCGGAGGAAATGTCGGCCCGCGCAGCCGATTTCCGCAGGCTGATGGACAGGCGGCGGACGGTGCGAGTTTTTTCCCCGCGCCCCGTGCCGAAGGCCCTGATCGAGGATTGCGTCATGACGGCGGCGACCGCACCGTCCGGCGCCAATCAGCAGCCCTGGACATTCGTGTGCATCAGCGAACCCGCCCTCAAGAACCAGATCAGGGTGGCGGCCGAGAAGGAGGAACGGGAGTTCTATAGCGGCCGCGCATCGGCCGAATGGCTCGACGCGCTCGCGCCTCTCGGCACCGACGCAGACAAACCCTTTCTCGAAGCCGCGCCCTGGCTGATCGCGATCTTCGCGCAGCGCTACGGGCATGGTCCCGACGGCAAACGCGCCAAGCACTATTACGTCCCGGAATCGGTCGGCATCGCGACCGGCCTGCTGATCACCAGCCTGCACAATGCCGGGCTTGCGACGCTCACCCATACGCCGTCGCCGATGGGCTTCCTCAACGAGATCTGCGGCCGGCCGGAGCACGAAAAGGCGCTTATCCTTCTCGTTGCCGGCTATCCTGCGGACGAGGTCAAGGTCCCCGACATCAAGCGCAAGCCTGTCGAGGACGTCGTCGTCTGGAAGGTCTAGGACCTGCCCGCGGCAGCGACCTGCCGGAATCGAGCGGTTCACCGAGATTTAATCTATTGCGCTTCTTGTTGAGCGCGAGGGCCCGGGCGCACGCCGCACGGCAGACATGATGTCGAACCTCCGCCGGCCTCCGGCATTGCCGCATTCATCTCCCGCCAGATTCCATGCCCGGTACCGTCGTGGTCACCGGATGCTGCTTCGAAGGCTCGACCATGAACCTGCTCGCGTTCCGCATTTCCCACCGCATCGCGCTGATCGCCCTGGTGGGCGTTGTCGGCGTGCTGGCCGTTGCCGGGCTTTTTGTCTACGAGCGCAATCTTGTCAGCCAGATCGACGCGACTGCGGAACGGGCAAACGAGGCGGCCGCGGTGACCAGCGAGCTGCAAATCGGCTTCCTCGAACTGCGCCGGAACGAAAAGGACTTCTTCCTGCACAGGAACGAGAAATACGTCGAAATGCATGCGGCGCGCAGCCAGGAGGTTGCCAGGTCGCTCGAAAGAATCGAGGCGATCATCGCGGGGAGCCAGCAACGCGACGTGCCGAGCGAAGGTATCCTGACCCAGGGTTTCCAGCACTACACCGATGTGTTTGGCGAGGCCGTCGAAGTGACCCGGCGCCTCGGCGTGAGTGCCGAAAAGGGACTGCAAAGCGAGCTTCGTGCGGCAACCGGCTTTCTCTCCGAGCAACTCGCGCGCATTCCCTATCCCGCGCTGAAAGTCGACGTGGCGGAAATCTTCAATCGCGAAAAGGATTTCGTGGTCACCCCAAGCGAGCAGAACCGTGCCCGCGTGACCGAGGCAATCGAGACCCTGCGCTCCCGCCCGCGCGGCGTGTTCGGATCCTCAAGCGGCCATACGGCGGTTATGGCGACCCTGGACGCCTACGAGGCGACCTTCGAGGATTTTGCCGATGCGTCCGC
>JAEWFU010000004.1 GCA_023388675.1 Pseudomonadota bacterium
CGTCGCGGCTCCCCAAATCGAGGACATGCCGGAACTGCTGCGTGCAGCACTCTACATGCCGCTTGTCTGCGGCCTCATCGTCTTTGGCGCGGCCGTGCTGCTCGATCTGCATGACCGCGAGCGGCGAACGATCTGGTCCGATTGCGCCTTCTGGCTGCACGTCGTATCCGCGCCGATGCTCGTGCATCCGCTGTTCATCATGGCCACCGGCCAGGATGTGGTTCTGGGCAACATCGAGCCGGACGGAAACGCATCCATTATGCTGGGCGTGCTCATCCTCGGTTTCGTCTATATCGCGCTGGCGATCGATCGGCGTTCGCTGCTGGTGCCGACGCTCGCCTATTTCGGTTCGCTCGGGATCTACTACCTGATCAATTCCACTGCGAACACGACCGGAATCCCGCCATTCGCGCTGATTTTGCTCGTCGTCGGAACGCTGATCATCATCTTCGGCGCCGGCTGGCAGCACATCCGAAACTTGATCGTGCGTCCGACTCTCCCCACATCCGTGCTCAACAAGCTCCCTCCCATCAAGGTTCAAGCGTACAAGTAGATGACCACTTTTTCTCCCCGCGAGATCGTTTCCGAACTCGACCGCTACATCATCGGCCAGAAGGACGCCAAGCGCGCCGTGGCCATTGCGTTGCGCAACCGCTGGCGCCGCCAGCAGCTCGAAGGTCAGTTGCGCGAAGAGGTGATGCCCAAGAACATCCTGATGATCGGACCGACTGGCGTCGGCAAGACCGAAATCTCCCGCCGGCTGGCGAAGCTTGCGGGTGCGCCTTTCATCAAGGTCGAGGCGACCAAATTCACCGAAGTCGGCTATGTCGGCCGCGACGTAGAGCAGATCATCCGCGATCTCGTCGAAGCCGCCATCGGCCTGACACGTGAGAAGATGCGTGAAGACGTCAAGGCAAGGGCGCACCTCAACGCCGAGGAACGCGTGCTGGAAGCGCTTGTGGGCAAGAACGCCAGCCCGGCCACGCGCGACTCGTTCCGCCGCAAGCTGCGCGACAACGAGCTCGACGACAAGGAAATCGAGGTCGAGGTTTCCGACACCGGCACCGGAGGCATGCCCGGTTTCGAGATTCCCGGCATGCCCGGCGCGAATATCGGCGTGCTCAACATCAATGACATGCTGCAGAAGGCGATGGGCGGCCAGCGCACCAAGACGCGCAAGACCACCGTCAAGGAATCCTACGACCTGCTGATCAACGACGAGTCCGACAAGCTGCTCGACCAGGACGAGGTGGTGCGCCGAGCGCTCGAATCGACTGAGAACGACGGCATCGTCTTCCTCGACGAGATCGACAAGGTCGCCGCGCGCAGCGACATTTCCGGCGGCCCCTCCCGGGAAGGCGTCCAGCGCGACCTGCTGCCGCTGGTTGAGGGCACCACGGTTGCGACCAAATACGGACCCGTGAAAACCGACCATATCCTGTTCATCGCTTCCGGCGCGTTCCATGTCGCCAAGCCGTCCGACCTGCTGCCCGAATTGCAGGGCCGGTTGCCGATCCGCGTCGAACTGCGCGCACTCGAGAAGGACGATTTCCGCCGCATCCTGACGGAAACCGAGGCGAGCCTGATCAAGCAATATGTGGCGCTCATGGAGACCGAGGGTGTCGCACTCAACTTCACCGACGATGCGATCGACCGGCTGGCAGGCATCGCCGTCGATCTCAACGCGAGCGTCGAGAATATCGGTGCCCGTCGCCTGCAGACCGTGATGGAGCGGGTGCTCGACGACATCTCCTTCAACGCGCCCGACAAGTCCGGGTCGGAGGTGACTATCGATGCCGGCTACGTCGACACGAATGTCGGTGACCTCGCCAAGAACACCGACCTGTCGCGGTTTATCCTGTAGGCTGCATTCGCTATTCGAGAGCCCTGACGAGAGATTGAACGCAGGGCTCTCGACTCCTCCTGCCGCAGCAACTATTTTCGCCGGCCTGTCTTCCTCCATTTTTTACAAGGTCGGAAATGAACCCTGCAACGCGGCTCCTCGTATGCCTGTGCCTGGTCGCGACAAGCGCGCCGGCTGCAGCGGCAACGCTGGTACCGCCCGGAAACCGCTTCGAGGAACAGCCGCAGGTGCCGGCCGCCTCGGCCAGCCGGACACGCGCCGCAAAATCGACGTACGAGGCGAAGTACAAAAAGGTCTATGCGCTGCTTGAGAACGACAGCGGCCTGCGAGACAAGATCAGGAAAGTGGCTGCCCAATACAAGATCGACCCGCTTCACATGGCGGGCGCGATCGTGGGCGAGCATACCTACAATGTCGACGCCTATGACCGGCTGCAGACCTACTATGTGAAGGCCGTCTCCTACCTCAAGACGAGCTTCAACTTTTCGCATAACGGAGAAAGTGTCGGTGACTTCATCGAACGCCCGCAATTTTCCGAATGTGCGGAGCTTTCCGACAGTTACGATCTGTGGTCCTGCCGCGAAGCGGTATGGGACAGGGAGTTTCGCGGCAAGACGGTCGACGGCGCAAGCTTCCCGAATGACCGCTTCAGCGCAGTCTTCTTTCAGCCATTCTATGCCGGGCAGACCTTCGGCATCGGGCAGCTCAATCCGCTGACCGCGCTGCAGATGAGCGATCTCGTGGCGAGGGTGTCGGGCTTGCCGAAGCTGGACCACGAGGATCCGCAACAGG
>JAEWFU010000041.1 GCA_023388675.1 Pseudomonadota bacterium
TATGAGCCAGCGCAGATTTGCGGCGCGCCTCGGGCGCGCTTTTATGTTCGGCCCGTCAGGGCATCAGGAAAACGGGCTAGACCGATGAAGATCAAGAACTCGCTCAAGGCGCTCAAGGGCCGTCACCGCGACAACCGCATGGTTCGCCGCAAGGGCCGCGTCTACATCATCAACAAGACCGCTCCGCGCTTCAAGGCCCGCCAGGGCTGAGGCCCGCGCGCCTTTCACGCGAATTTCAGTTTGACGTTCCGCGATGTGGGGGTAGTTTCGCCCGCATGCGGAGCGTTTTTGCCATTCTGACGGTGATTCTGGTCGCGGTTCCCCTGTCTGCCGCGCACGCCCAGACAACCGGCCGGTCATCCACCGGGGTTGCGGCCGAAGAGCCGCAGGCGCGTATGGACAGGCTTTTCGACGAACTGAGGCGGGCTCGCAACGAGCAGGCAGCGGAGCGTGTCGCCGCACGAATCCGCAATGAATGGACACGCTCGGGAAGCGCGTCGGTCGACCTTCTCATGCAGTGGTCGCAGGAGGCGATGAAGAAGGAAAACACCGCGGTCGCGATGGATTTCCTCGATCAGGTCGTGATGCTGGCGCCCGACTATGCCGAAGGCTGGAACCGGCGTGCCACGCTTCATTTCACGATGGAAAACTATTCGAAGTCGATGGCGGACATCGGGCGAGTGTTGCGCCTCGAGCCACGCCATTTCGGTGCCCTTGGCGGCATGGCGACGATCCTCAAGAATGCCGGGCACAAGGAAGCGGCGATGCACGCCTATGAGCGGGTGCTCGACGTCTATCCGATGATGCGCAGTGCACAGACGGAACTCGGCAATCTGGCGGACGAACTTACCGGCGAAGGTATTTGACGGCCAGCGCTCGCCACGCCAGACTGATTCTCTTCCCATTGTCTGATCATCCGGCATGAACCTTCTTACCGCCGCGATCTGCGGCCTGCTCGCACTCCTCCTCGCGCTCGTCGGGGCCAGCCGCGTCGGCGCGTGGCTGATCGAGAGGCGATATCCGCCTGTCGGCAGCTTTGCCGAGGTCGCAGGCACGAAGGTGCACCACGTTCATGTTCCGGCCGGGTCGGCGGATGGCCTGCCGCCGATCGTGTTCATCCACGGTGCGAGCGGCAATCTGCTCGACCAGATGATTCCAGTTCGCCCGCTGCTCGAAGGCCGCGCCGAGATGCTGTTTCTGGACAGGCCCGGGCATGGTTGGTCGCAGCGCGGCGCCGGCAATAGCGATCCCGTCGCGCAGGCGAATACGATCGTGGCCCTGATGGAGCGTTACGGTATGAAAAAAGCCGTCATCGTCGGCCATTCCTTCGGCGGCGCGGTCGCTGCAGCACTTGCCGTTGAACATCCCGAGAAGACGGCCGGCCTCGTGTTCCTTTCGGCCGCCACGCATCCATGGCCCGGCGGCGAGACCTCCTGGTACTACAAGCTCTCGGCGCTTCCTGTGCTGGGGCGCGTTTTCGTGGAAACGCTTGCATGGCCGGGCGGCACACTGCGCATCGGTGCCGCTTCAACTTGCGTTTTCGCGCCGAACCGGATGCCGGAGCGTTATCTGGCTGATGCGGCGATCCCGCTGGTGCTGCGGGCCTCCGCCTTCCGATGGAACGCGGTCGATGTCGCCGGCCTCTACGACCACGTCGCAGCCTATTCGAAGCGCTACGGCGAGATCGCAGTGCCGACCGTTGTCATTTCGGGCAATCGCGATACCGTCGTCTACGAGGAAATCCACTCCGTGGGGCTCGCGCGCGACATTACGGGCGCCGAGATGATCTGGGTCGACAATCTCGGCCACAAACCGGACTGGGTGGCGCCCGATCTGGTGGTCGCGGCAATCGAGAAGGTTTCAGGCAAGCCGGTCGACCTGCAAGCGGCGGCGAAGAAGGTCGAAGCCCGCATAGCGGGCGATGCCCACGGGCCTGCCGCTGCATGCCCCGACGAGAAATCCGAACTGTCTCCGGCCGGCTGAGCCCGATCAGAGACCGCTCATGCCGTCGGAGCCGATATAGGCGATGCGCAGCATGTTGGTAGCGCCGGGCGTGCCGAGCGGAACGCCGGCCGTGATGATGATGCGATCGCCGGCGCGGCCAAATCCTTCCTGATAGGTGATGCGGCAGGCGCGGTCGACCATATCGTCGAGATCGCTGGCATCCTGCGTCACCACGCAATGCGTGCCCCAAACCAGAGACAGCCGTCGCGTAGTCTCGACGACGGGCGAAAGCGCGATGATCGGCAGTTGCGGACGCTCGCGGGCGGCACGCAGGCCGGTGGTGCCGGACGAAGTGTAGGTCACGATCGCTGACAGCCTCAGCGTCTCGCCGATCTGCCGCGCGGCGAGCGAGATGGCGTCGGCGCCGGTCGCTTCGGGCTCGGAGCGCTGGGCGTTGATGATGCCGGGATAAAGCGGATCCTTCTCGACCTGCGTCGCAATGGCGTCCATCGTGGCGACAGCTTCGACGGGATAGTCGCCGGCAGCCGACTCGGCCGAGAGCATGATCGCATCGGCGCCTTCGAAGACCGCGATCGAGACGTCGGACACCTCGGCGCGTGTCGGCACCGGGGCTGAGATCATCGATTCCAGCATCTGCGTGGCGACCACGACCGGCTTGCCCGCACGTCGCGCCGCACGCGTAATCTGCTTCTGGATGCCGGGTACGGCCTCCAGTGGCATCTCGACGCCCAGATCGCCGCGCGCGACCATCAACGCGTCGGAAAGCTCGATGATCTCGGCAAGGCGCGAGACCGCCTGCGGCTTCTCGATCTTGGACATGAGGGCAGCGCGGCCACGCGCGACCTTGCGCACTTCGGCAAGATCTTCCGGCCGCTGCACGAAGGAAAGGGCGATCCAGTCGACGCCGGTCGCAAGCACGGCCTCAAGGTCCTTGCGGTCCTTGTCCGTCAGCGCCCCGATCGGCAGATCGGTGTCGGGCAGGCTGACGCCCTTGCGGTTCGATATCTTGGTGCCGGCCACGACGGTGCAGACGATCTTGTGCCCGTCGGTTTCGACCGCCTTGAGCTGAAGCTTTCCGTCGTCGATCAGAAGCCGGTGGCCCGGTTCGACCGATTGCAGGATTTCCGGATGCGGAAGCTGGACGCGCGTTTCGTCGCCCGGCGCGGGGTCGTCATCCAGTATGAACGTCTGGCCCGGCGTCAGTTCGGCGGAATCGCTGGCGAACTTGCCTACGCGGAGCTTGGGTCCCTGCAGGTCGGCCAGAATGCCGATAGGGCGGCCGACGTCCTTTTCCACCTTGCGGATGCGCTCGACCAGCGTGCGCATCAGCGGGTGGTCGGCGTGGCTCATATTGATGCGGAATACATCCGCCCCGGCTTCGAAAAGCCGCCTGATCATAGCTTCTTCTGATGATGCCGGTCCGAGCGTCGCGAGTATCTTGACCTTGCGGCTACGTCTCATTGATTGCCCGTTCCCGTGACGGCCGCGCCGCCATTTGCCGGCTCGTCGGTGAGTTGGACCATCCAACTCGCCTGTTCCCGCGTGTCGTATTCCTGGAAGCCGGCGCGCTGAAAGCCGCGCGCGAAGCAGTCGCCGGCCCCGGCGATCTTGAACTCGCGTTCGGCCACGCACATGTTGATCGGCCCGTCCCAGCGGCCGCCGCGCTCGGCGTCTTCGGCATAAAGATAATAATAGCGTGACGAGAGCGCGCCTTCGATCAGCGTCTTGCAGGTCGAGCCTTCTATGTGCCACCAACCCTCTGTGACCCAGCCGGTGCTGGCGCGGTAGCCGATGGAGACCCCGACAAGGCTCTGCGTGGCGTTGCAGACGCGGAAATCGGCGAGCGCCGGTGTCGCAGTCGCCAGTGCCGATCCCGCTATGGCGAAGCCGGACAGGCCTGCCAGGAGGCAGAAACGTGTCGCTCTCGCCGAAGCCGTCTTCATCACCCTCGCCACCGGAATCGTCATCTCTCAAGTCCTTTTCGGGGAAGTGCAAGCTTGTGTCAACGCATGCCGACGGGCAGGTGAACCGATTTAGATTGCGGATTCGACAGCCGGCGAGCATCCTCGCCGATCCTGCCCGAAAGCATGTCCAAACAGCGGCATTGCATGGTTTGGCGGTTCATGAAACACAGGCCGCTGCATCTTTTCAGCTTTCGGATCGTTTTATGACGCGCGACGCCCTTTTCGCTCCTTTCGAAGCCATCGAAGGCGACCGGACCAGGGGTCTGGTCCTGCTGGCCGACCATGCCGGGCGCGCGCTTCCCGAAGAATATGGCGATCTCGGGCTGCCCGCCAGCGAGTTCGACCGGCACATAGCCTATGACATCGGCGTTGAGAACGTCACGCGCCGGCTTGCCGCGCGGCTCGGCGTTCCGGCGGTCATGGCGCGCTTCTCGCGCCTGCTGATCGACCCCAATCGCGGCGAGGACGATCCCACGCTCATCCGTCAGCTCTACGACGGCACCATCGTGCCCGCCAACTATCCGATGACCGACGAGGAGCGGGAGCGGCGGCTGGACCGCTATTACCGGCCCTATCACGATGCCGTCGGCTCGATGGTCGCTTCTGTTGCGTCGGCAACCGGCGCAGCACCGTTCATCTTCTCGATTCATTCCTTCACCCCATCGATGCAGGGCCGCGCCCGGCCGTGGCATGTCGGGGTGCTGTGGGATTCCGACGCTCGCGCGGTGCGGCCGCTGCTCGACATGCTTTCCGCCGACCCGGCGCTGACCGTGGGCGACAACGAACCCTATGACGGGGCCCTACGCGGCGACACGATGTTCCGCCATGCCATCGTCAACGGCTATGCCCACGCGCTGATCGAGCTGCGGCAGGACCTCATCGCCACGCAGGCGGGCGCGGAGGAATGGGCGGATCGGCTGGTGCCGATCCTTGAAGCGATCAACGCGCTGCCCGATATTCATGAAGTGCAGCAGCATGGCTCGCGCACCGGGCCGATCTGAGCTGGCGAAGGAGCAATCACCATGGCCGACCTGACCGAGGACCAGAAGCGCGATTTCGAGGCGGCTGCCTTTCGCACCCTCGTGGAGCACCTGCGCACGCGCACCGATGTGCAGAACATCGACCTGATGAATCTCGCCGGCTTCTGCCGCAACTGCCTGTCCAACTGGTATCGCGACGCAGCCGCGGAGGCCGGCGTCGCGCTCGACAAGGAAGAAGCGCGCGAGATCGTCTACGGCATGCCCTATGGCGAGTGGCGCGCGAAATACCAGACCGAGGCGTCGGCGGAGAAGCAGACGGCATTCGAGGAAAACAGGCCGAAAGACCATTGATTCTTGGCTCCGTGTCGGGCAACCAAACGCCGACCTTTCGCCGCCCGAGTCGCGGCCCGACCAATCCGGAGATCCAAGCATGGCCGATGACATCACCGCCGAATCCGCCCAGACCGTAGCCGCGGGCCAGCTCCGCGCCTTCATCGAGCGCGTCGAGCGGCTCGAAGAAGAAAAGCAGACCATCGCCGATGACATCAAGGAAGTCTTCGCCGAGGCCAAGGGCACCGGCTTCGACACCAAGGCGATGCGCACCATCATCCGTCTTCGCAAGAAGGACGCGAACGAGCGCCAGGAGGAGGAGGCGATCCTCGACCTCTACAAGGCCGCGCTCGGCATGGAATAGTTCACAGGCCGGCTCTGGCGGTTCCGGCAATCCACTCCTAAGGTTGGGCAACGCCCAACCGATAAGGAGCCGCCATGCCGATCCTCAACCGCGCGAGCGAGATGCAGCAGGATGTTGCCGGCTGGCGCCGGCTGCTGCATGAGCAGCCCGAGATCGGCTTCGACCTTCCGCGCACCACCGCTTTTGTTGCCGAAAAGCTGCGTGCGTCCGGTTGCGACGACGTCGTCACCGGTGTCGGCCGCACGGGCATTGTCGCGGTCATCCGCGGCAGGCTGGGAGAGGGCCCGGTGATCGGGTTGCGCGCCGACATGGACGCGCTGCCGATCGTCGAGGAAACCGGCAAGCCCTATGCGTCGAAGTCGCCGGGCCATATGCATGCCTGCGGCCATGACGGGCACACCTCGATGCTGCTCGGCGCCGCGCAATATCTCGCCGAGACCCGCAATTTCGCCGGTTCCGTCGCGCTGATCTTCCAGCCGGCCGAAGAGATCGGCAGCGGCGCCAAAGCCATGCTCGACGATGGGCTGATGGAGCGTTTCGGCATCGAGCGCGTCTACGGCATGCACAACATGCCGGGAATTCCCACCGGCCAGTTCGCGGTCTGCACCGGCCCGATCATGGGCGCGGTCGCCAAGTTCACCATCCGCATCAAGGGGCGCGGCGGCCATGCGGCCCGGCCCCATACGACGATCGACCCGATTGTCACCGGCACGCAGCTCATCGATGCGCTGCAGTCGATCGTGGCGCGCAACACCGATCCGGTCGCGTCCGTCGTGGTCACGGTCACGCGGGTGATCGCCGGCACGGCCTACAACATCATTCCCGAAACGATCGAAATTTGGGGCACGACACGCGCACTCGACATGGAGAACGCAGCCATGGCCGAGCGACGGATCGGGGAGGTATGCGCCGGCATCGGCAAGGCTACGGGGGCCGAGATCGAGGTCGATTACAGCCAGGCGCATCCGGTGACGTTCAACCGCCCGGAGGAGGCCGATTTCGTGGCGCAGGTCGCGCAAGAGGTGGCCGGAACGGTGGACCGCGCCGTGCGACCGGTGATGGCCGGCGAGGACTTCTCCCACATGCTGACGGCGCGGCCAGGCGCTTTCATCTTTATCGGCAACGGCGATTCCGCCGGCCTGCACCACCCCGCCTACGACTTCGACGACGAGGCGATCCCCGCCGGCGTCAGCTACTGGGTGAGGCTTGCGGAAACGGCGCTGGGTTCGCGCTAAAATTTGGGTGCGTCCTTCGAGGCTCGCTGCGCCCGCACCTCAGGATGAGGGAGGTTGCGCATCGAGCCTGCCGTGAACAGTTTCGATCAATCCACCTCTCTCGCCCTTCGAGGTTGGCTGTCCTTGCATGTAAGGGAAAGAATTTTAGTGCGTCGAGCCGAGTGTGGCCGGATTCGATCAGCCCGCCTCCCTCATCCTGAGGTGCGAGCGCAGCGAGCCTCGAAGGACGCACAAACAGGTCTTACGCCGGCTCGAACTCCAGTGCGACGCCGTTGATGCAGTAGCGCAGGCCGGTCGGCGGCGGGCCGTCGGGGAAGACGTGGCCGAGATGGCTGCCGCAATTGGCGCAATGCACCTCGGTGCGCACCATGCCGTAGCTGCGATCCTCTGTCACCTCGACTGAACCGGGCACGGGGTCGTTGAAGCTCGGCCAGCCGGTGCCGCTCTCGAACTTCAGCGTCGATTCGAACAGCGGCTGGTCGCAGCCGGCGCATTTGAAGGTGCCGGCGCGCTTTTCGTGCAGCAGGGCGCAGCTTCCGGGCCTTTCGGTGCCGTGCTGGCGCATGATTTGATATTGCTCTGGCGTCAGCAGCGCGCGCCACTCTGCGTCGGTGCGGGTGACGGGATAGGTCTTGGCGTCCATGACGGTGGCTCCTGAAAGGGGATTGCCACATATGTAATGCGGCAGCGTGCCGGCCTCAATGCCTGCGCGAAAGCTCGCGCGTCGCCTGCTCCAGTCCGGCTAGGGTCAGCGGGTACATGCGCTGCGAGAAGAGCTCGGAGATCATGCCGATCGAGTGGGTGTAGCCCCAGTGCTTCTCGCGGACGGGGTTGAGCCAGACGGCGTTGGGCCATTGCGCCGTGACGCGCGACAGCCAGGCGTGGCCGGGTTCCTCGTTCCAGTGCTCGACCGAACCGCCGGCATAGGCAATCTCGTACGGGCTCATCGAGGCGTCGCCGACGAAGATGACCTTGTAGTCGCTGCCGTATTTGTGCAGCACGTCCATCGTCGGGATGACTTCGGCGTGGCGGCGGCGATTGTCCTTCCACACGCCTTCGTAAAGGCAGTTGTGGAAGTAGAAATACTCCATGTGCTTGAACTCGACGCGGGCGGCGGAAAACAGCTCCTCGACGACGCGGATGTGATCGTCCATCGAACCGCCGACATCGAAGAACATCAGGAGCTTCACCGCGTTGCGCCGCTCGGGCCGCGTTTGCACGTCGAGATAGCCGTGCTCGGCAGTGGCGTGGATGGTGCCGGGCAGGTCGAGCTCCTCGTCGGCGCCTTCGCGCACCCAGCGGCGCAGGCGCTTCAGCGCGACCTTGATGTTGCGCGTGCCGAGCTCGACGGAATCGTCGAAGTTTTTGAACTCGCGCTTGTCCCACACCTTCACCGCGCGGCGATGACGGCTTTCGTGCTGGCCGATGCGCACGCCTTCGGGATTGTAGCCATAGGCGCCGAAGGGCGAGGTGCCGGCCGTCCCGATCCATTTCGAACCGCCCTGATGACGGCCCTTCTGCTCCTCCAGCCGCTGCTTCAGCGTCTCCATCAGCTTCTCGAAGCCGCCCAGCGCCTCGACGAGCTTCTTTTCCTCCTCGCTCAGGTGCTTTTCGGCGAGCCGGCGCAGCCATTCCTCGGGCAGGTTGGCAACATCGACCGCACCTTCGCCCGACACCGCCTCGACGCCCTTGAAGACATGGCTGAAAACCTGATCGAAGCGGTCGATATGCCGCTCGTCCTTCACCAGCGCTGCGCGGGAGAGGTAATAGAACCCCTCGACGTCGTAGGTGACGAGGCCGGCCTCCATGCCTTCGAGCAGGGTCAGGTATTCCCGCAGCGACACGGGAACTTTTGCCGCTTTCAGCTCGAGGAAAAATGGCAGGAACACCCGGCTCAGCCTCCCTGATACTTGATGAACGGCGTCAGCGTGCCGATGCGGTCGTAGAGTTTGCGCGCCGTCTCGTTGAAATGCTGGGTCATCCAATAAACACCGTTGGTGTCGAGCCGCTCGCCCTCGGCATAGACCGCCTCGATCAGCGCGCGGCCGATGCCCTTGCCGCGCACGTCCGGGTCGGCATAGAGGTCCTGCAGATAGCAATTGTTCTTCACCGACCAGCAGGTGCGGTGGAGGATATAGTGGACGAGGCCGACCGCCTTGCCGTCGACGGTGGCGATGAAGCCGCGCGGCTCATATTCGCCGTCGTCAAAGAGGCGCGCCCATGTCGAGGCATAGACTTCCTCGGGCACCGTCGCTTCGTAGAATTTCAGATATTCGGTCCAGAGCCTGCGCCAGTCGGCGTGATCGGCCTGGGTCAAGGGGCGGATGGTGACGTCGGACATAGACAGTTTCCCCTAGCAGTAGTGGCTGTGGCGCGGCTCATGCTCGTCATCCTCGGGTCAAGCCCGAGGATGACGAGCATGAGATTGCCTGCCGCGACAAGACGACTCTGGCGAGCAGCATCAGCGTTTCTTCCTTCGTCATCCTCGGGCTTGACCCGAGGATCCATGCCTGAATGCGATCGCCGCGCAACGGTCCAGTCCGGGCAATTGCGTTGACGAATACGCCTCAGCCTTGCCTTCTCGCCATGAAGGCGAGCCGTTCGAAGAGATGCACGTCCTGCTCGTTCTTCAACAGCGCGCCGTGCAGCTTGGGCAGCGCGTTCTTCGGATCGGCGCGCAAATCCTCGGGGCTCACATCGTCGGCCACCAGCAGCCTGATCCAGTCGAGCGCTTCCGAAGTGGAAGGCTTCTTCTTCAGGCCCGGCACCTCGCGCACCTCGTAGAACTGGGTGAGGGCCGCGCGCACAAGGTTCTGCTTGATGCCCGGATAGTGGACATCGACGATGCGCTGGAGCGTGTCCATGTCGGGAAAGCGGATGTAATGGAAGAAGCAGCGGCGCAGGAAGGCGTCCGGCAGCTCCTTCTCGTTGTTGGACGTGATGATGACGATCGGGCGCTGCCTTGCGCGCACCGTCTCGCCGGTCTCGTAGACATGGAACTCCATCTTGTCGAGCTCCTGCAAAAGGTCGTTCGGGAACTCGATGTCGGCCTTGTCGATCTCGTCGATCAGAAGCACGACCTTGCGACCGGCGGCGAAAGCCTCCCACAGCTTGCCGTGGCGGATGTAGTTGTGGATGTCGTTGAAGCGCTCGTCGCCGAGCTGGCTGTCGCGCAGGCGCGAGACGGCATCATACTCGTAGAGGCCCTGCTGCGCGCGCGTGGTGGACTTGACGTGCCATTCGATGAGGTCGAGGCCGAGGGCGGAGGCGATCTGCCTGGCAAGCTCGGTCTTGCCGGTGCCGGGCTCTCCCTTGACCAGCAGTGGCCGCTCCAGGGCAATCGCGGCATTGACGGCCACCATCAGGTCCTTGTCGGCGACATAGGCCGCCGTTCCTTCAAAACGCATCCATGCTCTCCTGTTCGTCGGGCCGGACAGTAGTGGCGGGCGCCGGGCAGGGCAAGGAGGTGGAAGGGCAGGCGGACAGATCGCGACTGCGAAAAAGAGCCTCATGCAGGAATAAGCCATTCATTTCACTGGCGAGGCGGCCCGGCGAGGCCTATATTGACGTCGGCGTTCTGCGCTTCCCGACAGGAGCAACTTATCCCCGGGGCCTTATTGATCCTTAGGGAGCTGTCCCTGGCCGGGCCCGTGGGCTCGGACATACGGCGCCCACCTACTTTGTAGGCTCCGGGATCAACCGCTCCATCGGTCGTCGTGGAACGTCTCTTCATTCTTGCTGACGGATGG
>JAEWFU010000171.1 GCA_023388675.1 Pseudomonadota bacterium
GGAGACGACGCAACCGGCTGCGCAGCCCGAACCCGGCGATGCAGCGCCGCCGCAGACCGATGTCGGGCCCGCCGTGTCGCCGGAGGACGGGGCACCCGCGCCGCAGACGGAGTGACGCTGCAGATAAGCACCCGGTGCTACTCGCGCCGGGGATATGGCACCGCGCCGGGATCATCTGGATCAGATCTCAGCATGCGCATCAGGACATCTGTCCGCCGGATGAAGTGCTGGAAAAGCGCGCCTGCCACGTGAAGCGCGATCGCGGCGAGGAGCGCATTCTGGAGCAGGACGTGGATCAGGCCGGCAGCGGGGACCTCAAGGAACCAGGCAACGAGGCCGCTGCCGGGCAGCAGGAGCAGGAGGACATAGATCGCGACGTGAACGACTTCGGACAGAAGCTGCAGCAGCCGAGGCTCGTCCGCCGGAGGCGGTGGTGCGCCGCGAGTCACGCGCAGGCCGATGCGCGTCAGCGCAAGCAGGAGGACGAGAATGCCGGCGCCGATGTGAAGATAGGTCAATGCCGCGGAGTCGGCCGGCGGCACCTCGTTGCGTCGAAGTGCGTCCCAAGCCGTCTCTATGCCGCTGTTCGCGACATACTGGAAGGCGACCAGCACGACCACGGCCCAATGCAGCCCGATCTGGAGCGAGGAATATCCCGTAACGGGTTTCTGCATGGCATCGCCTCCTGTTCCCCAGCGAACGCGGTTAGCGACCGTGCGTTCCCCGGCCGCGGCGTGCGCCGATATCAAAGTTTGATGCCAACCGCTTCGCGATCTGTATGTTGTTCCGGACGCCTGTCGTTCGCCCAACGAAAGCCGAGAGGGTAGCCGACCTGACCGAGAACGAGCAACCAGCAGCGAGAACGCGGATTTCGTCGCGCGGCCGGGCCATCGCCCTGGCGGTAGCTTGCCTGCCGCTCGCTTCCTGCCGCGGCATCCAGTCTGCCCTCGACCCGGCGGGCGAGGAGGCCGGACAGGTGGCGACGCTGTTCTGGGCGATGGTGATCGGAGGCTTCGTCATATGGGCATTCATGGTGGTGCTGTCGCTCTATGCATCGCGCTGGAAGCGCCGCCCCATTTCGGAGGAGGCCGCAGGACGGCTGATCCTGTGGGGCGGCGTCGCTTTTCCGGTCACGGTGCTGACGGCACTCCTCGCCTATGCGCTATGGCTGATGCCGTCCCTGCGCCCTTTCGCGGATCAGGAGCAGGCGGAACTGCGGATCGAAGTCGTCGGCAGCCAGTTCTGGTGGCACGTGGTCTATCATCGACCGGAAGGTCCGCCGGTCGTCTCCGCCAACGAAGTCAGACTGCCCGTGGGCAAGCGCGTCGAGTTTTCGCTGAGAAGCGCGGACATGATCCACTCCTTCTGGATACCGGCGCTCGGCGGCAAGATGGATCTCATCCCCGGCCGGACAAACAGGCTTTCGCTGCTTGCCAACCGCGAGGGCACCTATCGGGGCCAGTGTGCGGAGTTCTGCGGCACGTCCCACGCCCTGATGGCCTTTCCGGCGATCGCCATGGCGCAATCCGACTTCGACGCGTGGCTGGACGCGCGGACCTCGCCGTCGACAGGGGTGGAAGTGGGAGGGGAAGGGCAGGCGCTGTTCCTCAGCGAGGGATGTGGCGACTGTCACCGCGTCGCCGGCACGCCGGCGCAAGGGACATCCGGGCCCGATCTTTCGCACATGGGTTCGCGGCTGACGATCGGCGCGGCGGCGCTGGACAATGATGCCGAGATGCTGGCGCGCTTCATCGCGCACTCCGCTTCGGTGAAGCCCGGGAGCCAGATGCCGTCCTACCCGAATCTTTCGGAGGACGACCTGAATGCAATCGCCGCGTGGCTGAAGGGGCTGCAATGAGCGAAGCGCCGATGCCCGAACGCGACAGGTACGCCGAGGAGAAGCAGCTTCGCGCCGTCTGGGAGAACCCGAGCGGATGGCGCTACTGGACGTCGGTCAACAACACGCAGATCGGGCTGTGGTACGGTTCGGCGGCATTTAGCTTCATGCTCTTCGCGGGCCTGCTCGGTCTCCTGATCCGCGCCCAGCTCGCCGTGCCGGACAACGACTTGCTGTCGGCCGAGCTCTACAACCAGGTCTTCACCCTTCACGGCACGGTGATGATGTTCCTTTTCGCCGTGCCGATCTTCGAGGCGGTGGCGATCTTCCTTCTGCCTCCGATGCTGGGGGCGCGGGAATTGCCATTTCCCCGCCTCGGCGCTTTCGGCTTCTGGAGCTTCCTGATCGGCGGCGTCTTCGTCTGCGGCTCGATCTTCTTCGGCGCCGCGCCCAACAGCGGGTGGTTCATGTATCCGCCGCTGGCGACCAGCGAACAGGCCGGCATCGGTGCCGACATCTGGCTGCTCGGCCTGTCCTTCATCGAGGTCGCCTCGCTCGCGGCCGCCGTGGAACTGATCGTCGGCATCATGAAGTGCCGCGCGCCGGGCATGCGTGTCAATCTGATGCCGCTATTCGCCTGGTATCTGCTGATCGTGGCGGGCATGATCCTGTTCGCCTTCCCGCCGCTGATCGCGGGCGACCTGCTGTTCGAGATGCAGCGCATGTTCGACTGGCCGTTCTTCGATCCGGAGCGCGGCGGCGATCCGCTTTTGTGGCAGCACCTGTTCTGGATCTTTGGCCATCCGGAGGTCTACATCATCTTCCTGCCGGCGATCGCGCTGCTGGCGATGATCGTGCCGACCTTCGCGGGGCGGCCGATCGTCGGCTATTCCTGGATCGTGCTCGCCGCCGTCGGCACCGGCTTCCTGTCGTTCGGACTGTGGGTGCACCACATGTTCGCGACCGGCCTGCCGCAGATCTCGCTCGCCTTCTTCTCCGCGGCCTCCGGCGCCGTCGCCATCCCGACCGGCGTGCAGATATTCGTCTTCATCGCCACCATGCTGGCCGGACGGGTGATCTTCTCGATCCCGATGCTCTTCGCCATCGGCGGGCTCGCGATCTTCGTGATGGGCGGGCTGACCGGCGTGATGGTCGCGCTGGTGCCGTTCGACTGGCAGGCCCACGACACCTATTTCATCGTCGCCCACCTGCACTATGTGCTGATCGGCGGCATGCTGTTTCCGATCTTTTCCGGACTCTACTACTATTACCCGCTGATCGACGGGAAGCACATGTCCGACAAGGTCGGCCGCTTCGCCTTCTGGATGATGTTCACCGGTTTCAACATCGCGTTCCTGCCAATGCACTTCACCGGCCTGCGCGGCATGCCGCGTCGCGTCTACACCTATCCGGCCGACATCGGCTGGGACTGGCTGAACCTGATCTCCACCATGGGGGCTGTTGTGCTGGGCATCGGCATGTTCGCAGTGGTGGTCGATGTCACCCTGCACCGCCGCAGGCAACCAAAGGGAGAGGTAAACCCTTGGAACGCCGGGACGCTCGAGTGGGTCAGCGAGCCGGAGGAAAACTGGGGCGTGCGCTCGATCCCCCGCATCCAAAGCCGCTATCCGCTGTGGGACCAGAAGAATCTCGCGGAAGAAGTGCAAGCAGGCGATTGGTACCTCGCGGATGCGAAGGAAGGCCGACGCGAGACCCTGGTGACCTCGGTGCTCGACGCCGAGCCCGAGCAGGTGCTCCGGGTGGGCGGCACGTCCTATCTCTCAATCTTCTGTGCTGCGGCGCTCGGCACTGTCTTCGTCGCTCTCACCTTCAAGTTTTGGATCACATCCCTGCTCGCCCTGCTCATCTTCATCGGCGGCGTGATCTACTGGCTGTGGACCGGGACGGGCGAAATCCCCGAAAAGGAAGAGAAGGAGATAGGACACGGAATAAGCCTCCCTCTTTATACGTCCGGCGTGAAGTCGGCCGGCTGGTGGGGAATGTTCATCACCATGACCGGCGACGGCACCGCTTTCGCGAGCCTCCTGTTCGGCTACTTCTTCTTCTGGACGATCCACACCGACTTCACCGGCGGGCTCGCCGGGCCGGGGATGATCTGGCCGCTGACGGCGATGGCGCTGTTCACCGCGGCATGGGCCGCAACCCTTGGCGCCCGTGAAACAAACCGGCGCGGGGGCGTCGCGGCGGCGCGCGTCCTGCTCGGCGCGGGAGCGGCCCTCTCCGCCGCTGGCTGCGCCGCAGCGCTCGCAGGACCATGGGCGACCGGCATGGACCCGACCGCACATGTCTATCCCGCGATCGTCTGGATCCTCGCCATCTGGGCGGCGGTTCACGGCGCGGTCGGCATCCTGATGCAACTCTACTGCCTCGCCCGCAGCTTCGCCGGCTACCTGACGCCGCGCCACGACATGGAACTGCACAACGTCGCGCTCTACTGGCACTTCATGCTGGTGACGGCGGTCATCACCTTTGGCGTCATCGGCCTGTTTCCGGAGGCGCTCTAGATGTGGCGCCTGCTGCCGAGACAGGTCGAGACGCTGTGGACGCTGTTCACCGCGCCGGTGGTCTGGGCGCTGCATTTCCTCGCCTGCTATATCGCGGCCGCGATCTTTTGCGAGAAACCCGGCTTCCTGGGCAACGACTTCGACAATCTGCGCATCGCCATCGGCGTCGCCACCGTGCTGTCGCTCGCCATGATCGCGCTGTCCGCCGTGCTGGCGTGGCGCCAGTGGGGGTTTGGGTCCGGAGACCCGCCGCACGACGATCCGACCAGGCGGGACCGGATGCTCTTCCAAGGCTACGCAACGTTACTCCTTTCCGGCCTGAGCTTCGTCGCCGTGATGTTCACGGCGATGCCCGCGCTCTTCATCACGGAATGCATCCGATGAGGCGGCTGGCGCTTCCAGCGGGTATTGTTATCCTGGCGGTGATCTGGCTGGGTCCTTTGCTCTCTGAATGGCGCGGATCGTTCGCTTCCGGAATGGTCGCCCACATGGCAGTCGTGGCCATCGCCTCGCCGCTCATCGCGATCGGCCTCCCCGACCGCCTGCGTCCCGGTCCCGGAATGCCGGCCGCGCTGCCGGTGCTGGCCTCGCTGTTCGAACTGCTGGTCGTGTGGGGCTGGCATGCGCCCTCGATGCGCGCACTCGCGGAGACGTTGCCTGTGTTTACGG
>JAEWFU010000232.1 GCA_023388675.1 Pseudomonadota bacterium
AGAAGTTTCCCGAAGCAGCCTCTTTCAGGATCAGCTTCTCGAGTGTCAGGTCCGAGACCGCCTTGCGCAGCCGGTCATTCTCTTTCTCGAGCTCCTTCAGCCGCTTCACCTGGTCACCCTTCAGGCCGCCGAACTCCTTGCGCCAGCGGTAATACGTGAACTGTGTCACGCCGATCGAACGAACCGCTTCGCCAACTGACCGGCCTTGTGACAACAGAACATCAACCTGGCGCAGCTTCGCCACGATCTCTTCAGGTCTATGCTTCTTCTGGGGCATTCCAACGTCCTCTCCAATGGCTCAATAGCCTACTTCAGGGAGGACCACTTTTCAGGGGGCAGACCATTCGAACGGTACTTCCCTCTCCTGGACATAGATGCTGAAAGTGCCATCACAGTGACTCGCCGGAAGAACCACACCTTCATTGCGAGAGGCTCGCGACGGTAGGCCCTCCTTCCAGAAGCCGACCACAAAAGCTGTAATCCCCAAGGCCTCGTCGCCAGCCGTATAGAGCCCATCGCAAAGGTGTCGAAGGATAGAGGTATCAATATCCCCGGCGTTCTTCGACAACAAAATGCCGGGCAAGTATCTTCTCTACGTGGACGTGGCGAAGAGTGTCGCTCACCGTCGACGGGCCACAGTGTCGACTGCTCGGCGCTACCGTTTCGACACTGGCCGGGCCGAGACGCAGGCTGGCGGCATGTGCGAAGGTGGAGCCCAATCCTCGGGCAAGGCGGCGACGCAGTCCATGCGTCAGACCCTGATCAGGATGTTGCTTCTTGAAATTGCAGTCGGGCGGGCGCGAATAGCTGTCGCACGGCCCGATGTCGCTCTGTTCTTTGAGGGTTGGTGAGGCCGGTTTTCTGGGCTCTGAGGGCACTTTTAAAAGGCCCTTTCCGATTTTCCAGCGGCCGCTTGAGCCATCCCGCTACAGCCCGCATCTATCCACCACCCCGCGTCGCCCGCCTTCGGTTACTGCAAGACGGTGTCAAACAACAATCGAGACCCGCTGTCAGCGGATCACCGGACAGTTGTGACGGTCGGCGAAGGTGATGATCGCGGCACGGTAGCCATGGCCGCGGCCCTTCACGCGCACAGTACGCGGCCCGGAACCGATCACTTGAACGTCGCGCAGCCCCATTCGGTAAGCCTTGCGAACCGCCTCGCGCGGCGAGCAGCCGCGGTCGCGATAGGCGTGGCGGCGATTGTCGCGATAGCCGCGGCGGTCGCGATAGTCGTGACGCCCGCGATCCTCGAAATGCAGGCCGACATTCGGGCCGGAATTGCCGAACCCGAAATAGATGCCGCCGTTCTGCGCCTGTGCGGCGGCCGGCATGGCCGACAGCGCGCCGAGGCCGATAAGCGTGGAAAGGGCGGCGGTCTTGATGATCTTGAGCATGGTCGTCTCCGGAAGCGCTGTGCGTATTTCGATGAACCGCACATTGCCACCGGCAACCTGAACCGGCCGCGAACCGGTCGTTCATCCTGCGTTCAGCCAGCCCGGTCGAGCCGCCTCGTCCAGTATTCCATCGTTTTGACGGTCTCCTCCGTCTTGCCGATGTCGCGCCAGGAGAACCCGGTGGTCAGCCCCTCGATGCGGGCATAGCCCCGGTTGCGCCAGAAATCGTCGAGCGGCCGGTAGTTGACTGGCCGCAACGGATGGTCCGCCGGCCTTATGACGGCCGAGAAGACGCAAGCGCCGAATCCCGCCTCTGCCGCCGCCTTTTCGCGTTCCTCGAAGAACCACACGCCGACGCCCTGCCCGCGATAGCGCTTCTCCAGCACCGATTCGCCGAAATAGAAGAAATCGGCAGGGTCGAGCCCGCGCGCGGCGAACGGTTCTGCGAAGGCCTCGAAATGATCGGCCAGCGGCGAGGCCGTTGCCGCTCCCACGAGCCGGCCGCCATCGAAGGCGCCGATCACTACGGCGCCCGGCGATTCCATATAGGTCGCGAGGTAGCGCCGCTCGTAGTCGAGATCGCCGTCGTAAAGGTATGGAAAATCCCGGAAAACCGTGATCCGCAGCCGCGCGAGGTCGTCGAAGGCCGCTTCGGCCTCGGCGCGGGCGAGCCTGCGCACCTCCACCCGTTCAGTCCTTCGCGACCTGCGCGGTCCAGTCGGCAAGGTTGTAATAGGTGGTCACGCGCGAGATGAGCCCGTCGTCGATCTCGAAGAAGATGCCGGCCGGCAGCGAATAGGTCTGGCCATTGGCTTCGGGAAGCCCCTCGGCGGTCGCCAGATAGGTCCCGCGCACGGTGAACTCGGCCGCCGCGCGGCCGCCGCCCTGGTTGACCATGATCGCCACGTCCGACAGTTCCTCGCGATAGTGCCGGTCCATCATGCCGAGGAACCAGCGGAACTTTTCCTTGCCGATCTCGCGGCCGCCCTGGTTGATGTCGTGGGCAACCTCCTCGGAAAGACAGGCCAGCATCGCGTCGCGGTCGCCCGAATTGAAGGCGGCGATGTAGCGCTCGATCAGCGTGCGGGTATCGGTTTCGCTCATGGTCGGTCTCGATCCTTGTCTGTGGCCTGGGTTTGTCTAGCCGCCGTGCGGCCCGTCGGATAGGTGGAAAACGGCAGCCAAAGCTGCGGCAGCGACGCGTCGCGCCCTCAGGGTTCCTCGTCCAGCATATAGTCGAAATAATCCTCCGGCTCGGCAAGGTCGCTCTCGCTGGCCGTCACCTTGCCGCGCACGGAAACGCCCGCCTCGTGCACCGTCTCCCGGCTGCCGGAGACGAGATGATGCCACCAGTAGAGGTCGCGCCCTTCCGCAACCAGCCTGTAGGCGCATGTTTGCGGCAGCCAGCGGATCGCGGGCACGTTCTGGGGCGTCAGCCCCACGCAGTCGGGCACCACCGCCAGCCGGTGCTCGTAGTCGCGGCAGCGGCAGGCGCCGGCATCGAAGAGGCGGCAGGCGACGCTCGTCCAGTAGATCTCGCCGCTGTCCTCGTCCTCGAGCTTGGACAGGCAGCATTTGCCGCAGCCGTCGCACAGCGCCTCCCATTCCTGCGGCGTCATCGCCTCGAGCGTCTTGGTTTTCCAGAAAGGCTGCATCATCGGGCCGGTTTGCGCGCTTGCGCCCGCCCGGTCAAGCGCCATGGCCGCCTGCCATGCTTTCGCCGTGAAATCGCCAGCCTTTCGGCCATCTCTGCCTGCCGGGGGAACCTTTGCAGGCGCATCGAGTTGCTGTCGCGAACGGGACCATCGGACAGGAGTTTACCGCACGATGAAACGAGCACCCATCCTCACAGGCACCGCGTTGGCGCTGGTCATGGCCGCAGCACAGGCACAGGCCGCACAGCCGGGAGCCGCGATGAAGCCGGACGACGCGCGCGCGAATGTCCCGCTCGTCCTCGCACAGGCCGAGGAACAACTGAGTGAAGAGGAACTGCTGAGGCGTCAGCGCGAGGCGGAGGAAGGGGCACGGGAAGAAGCGCCCGCGGCCGAGGAGCAGGCGCCTGCTGAAGAACCCGCGGAAGAACAGGCACCTGCCGAAGAAGCCCCGCCTGCTGCCGAGGAGGCACCGGCACCCGCTGAAGAGCCAGCGCCCGAGCCGGAACCCGAGCCTGCACCAGAACCTCAGGCAGCCCCGGAGCCCGAGCCGGAACCCGAGGCCGCACCGCGGCCCGAGACGGAGCGCGGTCTGCAATTCGAGCAGGAAGACGCGCCTGAGGAGGCCGAACCTGCACCTGCCGAGGAAGCCCCGGCCGAGGCGCCCGCTGAAGAACCGGTGACCGAGGAAGAGCCCCCTGCTGCCCAGGAACCCGAGCAGGCGCCCGCCGCAGAGGAGACCCCTGCGCCTGAGGCGGAACAGCCCGCTCCGACCCCGGAACCCGCGCCGGCGCAGGAGCCATCCGCTGAACAACCGGCCGAGGAGGAAACCCCTCAGGCCGACGAGCCCGGCCTCCAGTTCGAGCAGGACGAACCTGCTCCTGAGGCGGAACAGCAACCTGAGCCTGCCGATGAGGGCGAGCCGGTGATGGAAGGCGAGGAAGCTGCCCCCGAGGCCGAGGAACCGCCTGCCGAAGGCGAGGCGCCAGCGCCGGCGGAAGACGCCCCGGATGCGCCTGCCGACGAGGAGGCAACCGGCGAGGAAGCCCCGATCCTCGACAGCCAGAAGGAAGGCGACGCCGCGCAGCAACAGCCTGAAGGCGAAGGCGAGGCTGAGGAGGAAGGCTTGACCTTCGAGGAAGAAGCCGGTCCTCCGCCGACTTCGGATTCCGAAGCCCAGCAGCTTGAGGAGCCGGTCGAGGTCGAGTCGCTTCGCGCCGAGGAAGGCCGTCGCATCGAACGCCGGGACCGTCGCGAACGCCGCGAAGGCACCGACGTGCTGCGCGAGATCGGCGACCGCTTCGTCATCCAGCTCAACAATCAGGTCGTGGTTCAGAGCGACGATCGCGAGCGTATTGGCCGCGACGCCGACGAGGTCTACTATGAGGAGCTGCCCCGCGGCCGTGTCCGCGAGACTGTAGTGCGCTCCAATGGCGTTCAGGTCGTGACTGTGCGTGACCGCTACGGCGACGTGGTTCGTCGTTCGCGCATCATGCCCGACGGGCAGGAATACGTGCTGGTCTACACGGACCGACGCGACCGCGAGGAGTTCCGCGAGTGGCGAGACCCGGCCCGCGACCTGCCGCCGCTGCGCCTCACCATTCCCCGCGACGAGTACATTCTCGACGCTCGCCGCGTGCAGGATGAGGACATGTACTACCAGTTCCTCGACCAGCCGCCGGTCGAGCTGGTACGTCGCCTCTACACCGTCGATGAGGTGAAGTATTCGGCCCGCGTTCGCGACAGCGTCCGCCGCGTCGACCTCGACACCATCACCTTCGAGTTCGGTTCAGCCTCGATTTCCGAGAGCGAGATTCCCCGTCTCGAAGGCGTGGCGAGCGCGATGGAGCGTCTGCTGGAGGAAAATCCGGCAGAAACCTTCCTGATCGAAGGCCACACTGATGCCGTGGGTTCCGACGAGGCCAATCTGGCCCTGTCAGACCAGCGTGCGGAATCGGTCGCGATCGCTTTGACGAACGTGTTCGCAATTCCGCCCGAAAATCTGGTTACACAGGGCTATGGCGAAACCTATCTGAAGGTGGATACGGAAGAGCCTGCGCGTGAAAACCGCCGCGTTGCGATACGCCGCATCACGCCTCTCGTCTCGCCCGTGGCGAGCCGATAGTTCCCTGCCCCGTTCCCGCCAGTCGGGAATGATGGCGAAAGCCCGGCCGGTTCCCCCTCCCCGGCCGGGCTTCTTATATGCGCCTTGAACTTTCGTCCCGGTGACGAACGCATTGCGCGGTGCCAGAGTGCATGGGAGGGAGGGATCCGATGAAACCCATCAGCGGAGCGATGCCGCTTGCCGCTCTTGAGGCAATCGCAATCGACACCGAGACAACAGGCCTCGACACGGCGCGGGCGCGCGTCATACAGCTCGCCGGCATCGGCATCGAATTGGGCCGCGTGAAGCCCGACGAAGCTTTCGAGACGCTGATCGACCCCGGCGAGCCGATACCCGCCGCATCGAGTGAAATCCACGGCATTCGCGACAGTGACGTCGGCGGCGCTCCCGCCTTCGCGGAGGCGTTCGCCTCCTTCTCCGCCTTCCGCGCAGGCCGTGTGCTCGTCGGCCATTCGATGGGTTTCGACCTGGCCGTGCTGCAAGGCGAGGCCATGCGCGCGGGCCTGTCCTGGAAAAAGCCGCGCTCGCTCTGCGTGCGTCTTCTGGGTGCGGTCGCCAACCCCCGTCTTCACGACGAATCGCTCGATACGCTGGCAAGCTGGCTCGGCATTGCCATTTCAGGCCGGCACAGCGCGAAAGGCGACGCGCGCGCCGCCGCCGAGATTTTCGTGGCCCTGCTTCCGCACCTTGCAAAACGCAACGTGCGAACGCTCGCCGAGGCGGAACGGGCGTGCATGACCCTGTCATCGCGGCTTGAAAGCGGCCATCGCGCCGGCTGGGCCGAACCGGTCTCACGCCCGGATGTGTCCGCCTCCACCAGTGCCATCGATCCTTATGCCTACAGCCACCGTGTCGAAGACCTGATGAGCAGTCCCGTCGCGACGATTGCGGCAAACGCATCGGCGAAAGACGCCGTAGACCTGATGGCGGAACGCCGCATCAGCTCGATCTTCGTCTCGGACGACGGCGCGCCCGGCGGTCCGCTCTCCGGCTACGGCATCGTCACCGAACGCGACGTAATGCGCCGCATCGCGACCCATGGTGCGCAGGCGCTTGCGATGTCGGCCGGCGAGATCGCCTCGCGCCCGCTCGCCGGCATCGCCGCCGAAGCCTTCGTCTATCGCGCCGTCGCCCGCATGGAGCGCCTGCACATCCGCCATCTGGCGGTGCGCGACGAAAGCGACAGGCTCGTC
>JAEWFU010000267.1 GCA_023388675.1 Pseudomonadota bacterium
CCCATCGCGGCGGCAAGCGAGCTGGCGAGTGCAAGCGAGAGAATCTGACGGTTCATGTGTTGGATACCTCCATATTGGCTGAAGCCGGAAATGGCTTCGGGGCAGAAGCCGGAAGTGGCTTCATGCCGACCAATTCGATGGAGGAGCGACCGTGTTACAGCCGGCGATCCGCAACACGGCTTCGTGATGGTCGCGTGAACTTGCGTGCGCTAAACAAGTTTGCGGTCCCTGACGAAAGAGCGGATTCGACAATTCGGCCCCGTCTTCTGTAACAAGCCGGCCCTGCCGCACGAATTGGAGACACGTATTGACGCCTCAGACGGATGCCCGGCTTTCGAAGATGTTGCGGGCCGCGCTGGATGGCGACGAAGCGGCCTATGCCGACTTCCTGCGCGACATCGCGGGGCTGGTAAGGGCGACGGTCGGCAAGAGAATAGGATCATCGTCGTGGTTGGACCCGGAGGATATCGTGCAGGAAACGTTGCTTGCCATTCATCTCAAGCGCCACACCTGGCGCACCGACAGCCCGCTCGGGCCGTGGGTGCACGCCATTGCGCGCTACAAGATGGTGGACGCGTTCCGCAGGCACGGGCGGATGGTGTCCGTGGACATCGACGACGTCTCCAACGAACTCGCCAGCGAGGAGCAGAGCACGGTGAGCGAGCGCGACCTCGAACGCGCGCTGGAATGCCTGACGTCCGGTCAGCGCGACGTCGTTTCCTCGATCAGCCTTGAAGGCAAGTCGATCAGCGAGACCGCCACCCGCCTGGGCATGAAAGAAACGGCGGTGCGCGTCGCGCTTCATCGCGGCCTTGCAGCGATCGCGCAGCGATTTGGGGGCGGCGGCTGATGCGGACCGACGATCTGATCAAGGCGATTACCGCCGACACCGGACGCAAGGAAGCGCCGATCGGCAAGACATGGCTGCTCGGCGTCGGAGCCGCCATTGTGCTCGCAGCCGTGGTCTTCAGCGTCCTGCTCGGCCCACGGCCGGACTTTCAGGCTATGCTGTCCACCGTCCGCTTCCCGTTCAAGTTCCTGCTGGTTGCGATCCTGCTCGCAAGCACCATCCCGCTCGTCCAGGCGCTGGCGCGCCCCGGCGCGCGGCCGCCGATGTGGGCTGCACTCGCCGCCCCCACCGCCGCGGCGCTCGCCGTGCTCGTGGAACTGTCGGTGCTGCCGAGAGAAGCGTGGGTCTCGTCCTGGATCGGCACCAATCTCTGGGTCTGCCTCACCTACATTCCGCTGATCGGTCTGGGACCTCTGGCGATTATGATTGCGGCGCTGCGCAAGGGCGCGCCAACGCGGCCCGTTCTGACTGGCGCGATGGCTGGCGTGGTCGCCGGCGGCGTGGCGGCGATGCTCTACGCCGCGCACTGCACCGACGATTCACCGCTTTTTGTGGCCGCCTGGTACAGCATCGCCATCGGCATCCTTGCGGGTGTGGGCGCACTTGCCGGTCGCTACGCGTTGCGCTGGTAAAGTCGGCCGCGGTGGCGCATCACGCCGGGCGATCGTTTCTACCTGTCGACGCCGCCCCAGATCGTCTCGGCGGTTTTCACCACCAGATCGAGCTTCCGCTTCTGGTCGTCCTCGGTGATCTTGTTGCCTTCCTCGGTCGAAGCGAAACCGCATTGCGGCGCGATGCCGAGCTGGTCGATATCGGCGAACTTCGAAGCGGCATCGAACTTGCGCTTGAGATCGTCGAGGTCTTCGAGATCGCCCACCTTGGTGGTGATGAAGCCCGGCAGCACACGCTTCTTGCCCTTGGGCAGCAACCGCAGCGGCTCCAGCCCGCCGGCCCGCTCGCTGTCATACTCCATGAAGTAGATGTCGACGCCGGTCTTGTTGAAGATCGCGTCCGCTGCCGGGTCGTACGCGCCCTCGGCCGCATAGGTCGACACGAAGTTTCCGCGGCACATGTGCATGCCGATCACCATATCGTCCGGCCGGTCCTTGATCGCCTCGTGCATCATCCACGCATAGCGATCGATCAGCCAATCGGGGTCCTGTCCTTCTTCCGCCTTGGCCGCGCGGTGCTTGGGATCGCAGAGGTAGGCAAAGAAAATATCGTCCATCTGCAGGTAGCGGCAGCCGGCATCGTAGAATGCGCGCACGGCCTTGGCGTAGGCGGCGGCAAGGTCGGCGAACAGGGCGTCGGCGTCCTGATATTCCTTCGGGTGGATGTCCGACTTCGCAACCCGGAAATGGCAGCAGCTCGGACCGGGGATCGAGATTTTCGGCATCACGTCAGTGGCGCCAGCCAGAAAGCGGTAATGCTCCAGCATCGGGTGATCGTCGGGGAAGTCGAGCTTTCCCGTGATGGTCGGGAAGATCGGACGCAGCTTCACGCCGTGGAACTGCACGCCCTCGTCGCGTTCTTCGAGGTCCAGCCCCTGCAGCCCGCCCATGAAATCATAGTGCCAGAAAGAACGCCTGATCTCGCCGTCGGTCACGACTGGCAGCCCGGCGTTCTGCTGCATGCGCACTACGGCGTGAATAGCCTCGTCCTCAACCGCCTTGAGCTCTTCGGCGCCGATCGCCTTTTCCTCGTAATGGCGCTTTCGCGCATCCTTCACGGATTGCGGCC
>JAEWFU010000298.1 GCA_023388675.1 Pseudomonadota bacterium
GCAGTTCGACCAGATAGATCTGATGAAAGAACACCGTGGTGCCGATGAAGCCCGGCGCCAGCACGCCGGCCATCGCCATGTAGAACAGCGGGTCGCGCAGCACTTCGGCCCGGCTCCAGTCGCGCGCCGCAGCGACAGGTGCGGCGGGGTCGGATGCCTGCGGCCTCCGGTCCTTCGCCACCAGCCAGGAAATCAGCGGCAGCGCGACCACCAGCAGTGTGACCGCGCCGGCAAGCCAGGCATTGCGCCAGCCGAGCGCTCCGGCCACCAGCACGAACAGCAGCGGAAAGGATGCCTCACCTGCGTTGACGCCGATCGCCGTCAGCGAGGTTGCCCTCCCCCTTTGCGCGACGAACCAGCGTCCGATGGCGGTAAAGGCGTTCTGGCTCATCATGCCCTGCCCGAACAACCGCAGCAGGTAGATGGTGAAGAGCAGCAGGACGATGTGGTGCGAAAACGCCATCAGCACACAGGCGAAGGCGAGTATCGGAACGATGATGAAGGTCACCGCGCGCGGCGAGCGGCGGTCGACGATCTGGCCGAGATAGGTCAGCGTCGCGGCGCTGGCGAGCGTCGCCAGCATGTAGATCGTGCCGAACTGGCCATGGCTCAGCCCGTATTCAGCGCGAATATGGCCCGACGACAGCGAGATGAAGAACGTCTGGCCGTAGGATGAAAAGAACGTCAGCAGGAAGCCGCCGGCAAGCCAGCGCGCGTTGTTGCGGATAAAGCCAAGGAAATTCATCGAGGATCGAAAGCTGCTCGTGTGACGTCCCGCCGTGGCATACGGACGCTGCGAATGAAATGCCGCCCGATCCTATCCCACGCAAGCGTCTTCGCAATGGACCTGGCTATCCGTCCCCGGCATGCCAAGACAGCGCTTGCCTGATAGATAAGTCTATGCTTATCTCTTTTGCATGAATGAATCGGATATCTTTCGCGCCCTTGCAGACCCGACCCGCCGCGCGGTGTTCGAGCGTCTTCTCGCAGGCGAGAGGAACGCGACCGAGCTGCGCGAGGGGCTGGCGATCTCGCAGCCGGCGGTGTCGCAACATATCGCCGTCCTGCGCGGCGCGGGCCTCATTCGCGAGACGCGTGCGGGCCGGCACGTCAACTACAGCGTCGCCCCCGAAGGACTGACGCCGCTTTTCGACTGGCTCGCCCGCTACCGCGCCTTCTGGCCGACGCGTGTCGAAAGGCTCAAGACCCTCCTCAAGGAGATGGATCAATGACCGACGGCTTTTCGCATGACGCAGACAGCACCGACGAGGTGGTGGTCGACTGCGAACTCGACGCGGCACCCGAAAAGGTCTGGCGGGCGCTCACGGTGCCGGAACTCGCCGCGCAATGGCTTGAAACCGACCGGAGCGGCGAAAACGCTGCCGGCGACCGCAGCTACGCGCTCATCGAAGCCGAGCCCTACAATCGGGTGCGCTATGCGTGGCGCGACGAGACGGCGAGCGAACCCGATACGGTCGTCACTATCGTTCTCTCGCCCGCTCCGGCAGGCCGCACGCGCTTCCGCCTGACACACAGCCTTTCGGAGCGCACGATGCCGGTCGCGGTCAACTCCAACCGTCCGCCAACGGCCATGGCCGCCTGACGGCCGCCGAAACAGAAAGCCACATCGAAGCAAGGAGGATCGCGCCATGCGCGACACGATGAATCTCGTCCCTATGGTCGTCGAGCAGTCGCCGCGCGGCGAACGCTCCTTCGACATCTTCTCACGGCTGCTGCGCGAACGGATCGTGTTCCTCAACGGCGAAGTCAACGACGCATCCGCGTCGCTGATCTGCGCGCAGCTTCTGTTTCTCGAGTCGGAGAACCCCGAGCGGGAAATCTCCTTCTATATCAACTCGCCCGGCGGCGTGGTGACCAGCGGCTTCGCCATCTACGACACGATGCAGTTCATAAGAAGCCCGGTATCAACGCTGTGCATGGGTACCGCCGGTTCGATGGCGTCCTTCCTGCTGATGGCGGGCGAGCCGGGCAGGCGCATCGCGCTGCCGAACGCCAGCGTGATATTGCACCAGCCGTTGGGCGGCTTTCGCGGCCAGGCCTCGGACATCGAGCGGCATGCGGAGGACATCTTGAAGCTCAAGCGCCGCATGACCCGCCTTTATGCGCAGCATTGCAGCCAGACCGAAGCCGAGGTCGAGCGCGTGCTCGACCGCGATTTCTTCTTTACCGCTGAAGAGGCCAGGGAATGGGGCCTCGTCGATCACGTCTACGACCGCCGGGAAATCGTCGAAAACGGGAACGGCGCAAGCTGACGACTGCGCCGCCCGGTGATGCTCAGCTACGGTCGCGGAACCGGTTGGTGATCGGGTAGCGCCGGTCGCGGCCGAAGTTCTTCTTGGTGATCTTCACGCCCGGTGCCGCCTGCCTGCGCTTGTATTCGGCGATATAGAGCAGATGCTCGATGCGGTGAACGGTCTCGCGGTCGTGTCCGCGCGCGACGATCTCGTCGACGCCCATCTCGCCCTCGACGAGGCACTCCAGAATATCGTCCAGCACCGGATATGGCGGCAGCGAATCCTGGTCGGTCTGGTCCGGCCGCAGCTCGGCCGAAGGCGCCTTGTCGATGATGTTCTTGGGGATCACCTCGCCCGAGGGGCCAAGCGCGCCGGGCGGCACGTTGTCGTTGCGCCACCGCGAGAGCGCATAGACCTGCATCTTGTAGAGGTCCTTGATCGGGTTGAAGCCGCCGTTCATGTCGCCGTAAAGCGTGGCGTAGCCGACCGACATCTCCGACTTGTTGCCGGTGGTGACGACCATCGAGCCGAATTTGTTGGAGATCGCCATCAGGATCGTGCCGCGCGCGCGGCTCTGCAGGTTCTCCTCGGTGATGCCCTCCTTGGTGCCTTCGAACATCTGGCCGAGCGCATTGGAAAAGCCATCGACGGGCTCGAAGATCGGCACGATGTCGTAGCGGGTGCCGAGCGCGCGGGCGCAGTCCTCGGCGTCCTTCAGCGAATCCTTGGAGGTGTAGCGATACGGCATCATCACGCAGCGCACCCGCTC
This sequence comes from Pseudomonadota bacterium, assembly GCA_023388675.1. GTDB lineage: Bacteria > Pseudomonadota > Alphaproteobacteria > Rhizobiales > Rhizobiaceae > Aerobium. The sequence goes on from JAEWFU010000298.1 coordinate 3,025, forward strand.
CTCGCCGAGCGCATCGACGGCGATCGCCGCGCAGATCGCCGAGTCGATGCCGCCCGAAAGGCCGAGCACGACATTCTTGAAGCCGT
>JAEWFU010000361.1 GCA_023388675.1 Pseudomonadota bacterium
TGGGAGGTCGAGCTTGCGATCGTGATCGGCAAGCGCGCCGACTATGTCGAGGAAAAGGACGCGCTCGACTACGTTCTCGGTTACGCGCTCTGCAACGACGTTTCGGAGCGCGAATATCAGGCCGAGCGCGGCGGGCAGTGGATGAAGGGCAAGAGCGCGCCGACATTCGGGCCGCTGGGCCCATGGATCGCCACCCGCGACGAGATCGCCGACCCGCAGAACCTCGACATGTTCCTGGACGTCAACGGCGAGCGCTGCCAGACCGGCAACACGAAGACGATGATCTTCGGCGTCGCGCGCATCGTTTCCTACCTGTCGCAGTTCATGGTGCTGGAGCCCGGCGACGTCATCACCACCGGCACGCCCCCCGGCGTCGGCCTCGGCATGAAGCCGCCGCGCTTCCTCAAGGCGGGCGACACCATGCATCTTGGCATTGCCGGGCTCGGCGAGCAGAAACAGACCGTCGTCGCGCGCTGACGCGACGACATAGGAGGCGATGCCAACATGAACGCGCCGGATCCCGCGAAAGCGCCTTCCGATCTCGAAGAAAGCGCCCTGTTCTATCACCGCTATCCGGCACCGGGTAAGCTGGAGATCCAGGCCACCAAGCCGCTGGGAAACCAGCGCGACCTTGCGCTGGCCTATTCTCCGGGCGTTGCCGCGCCCTGCCTTGCCATTCGCGACGATCCGTCGACTGCCGCCCACTACACGGCGCGCGCCAACCTCGTCGCGGTGATTTCCAACGGCACGGCCGTGCTGGGTCTCGGCAATATCGGCGCGCTCGCTTCCAAGCCGGTGATGGAAGGCAAGGCGGTGCTGTTCAAGAAGTTCGCCGGCATCGACGTCTTCGACATCGAGATGGACGCGCCCGAGATCGAGCGCATGGTGGAAACCGTGGCCGCACTCGAGCCGACCTTCGGGGGCGTCAATCTCGAAGACATCAAGGCTCCCGAATGCTTCGAGGTGGAGGAGCAGCTCAAGGCGCGGATGAAGATCCCGGTCTTCCATGACGACCAGCATGGAACCGCCATCATCGTCGCCGCGGCCGTGCTCAACGGCCTCGAGCTGGCGGGCAAGTCGATCGAGGATGCCAGGATCGTCACCTCAGGTGCGGGTGCGGCCGCCCTTGCCTGCCTCAATCTGCTCGTCTCGCTCGGGGCGAAGCGCGACAATATCTGGGTCACAGACCGGTTCGGCGTCGCCTACAAGGGTCGCGTCGACGAGATGGACAGGTGGAAGGACCCCTACGTCAAGGACACGCCGGCGCGGGAGCTTGCCGACGTGATCGGCGGCGCCGACGTCTTCCTCGGCCTTTCGGCGGCCGGCGTTCTCAAGCCGGAACTGCTGAAGGAGATGGCGGAACAACCGCTTATCCTGGCGCTTGCCAACCCCGTGCCCGAAATCATGCCCGAGGTCGCGCGCGAGGCGCGGCCCGATGCGATGATCTGCACCGGCCGCTCGGATTTCCCGAACCAGGTCAACAACGTACTCTGCTTCCCGTACATCTTCCGGGGGGCGCTCGACGTCGGCGCGACGGCGATCAACGAGGAAATGAAGATGGCCGCCGTGCGCGCCATTGCCGGGCTTGCCCGCGAGGAGCCGTCCGACGTCGCGGCACGCGCCTATTCCGGCGAGACGCCGATCTTCGGACCCGATTTCCTGATTCCCTCGCCGTTCGATCCGCGCCTGATCCTGCGCATCGCGCCCGCCGTCGCCGAGGCCGCCTGCAAGACCGGCGTCGCCACCCGGCCTATCGAGGACATGGCGGCCTATATAGACCGCCTCACGCGCTTCGTGTTCCGCTCGGGACTGGTCATGAAGCCCGTCTTCTCCGCCGCCCGGGCGGCCACCGCCAAGCGTGTCGTCTATGCCGACGGCGAGGACGAGCGCGTGCTGCGCGCGGCACAGGTTGTGCTGGAGGAAGGCATCGCCAAGCCGATCCTGATCGGCCGTCCGCATGTTATCGACGTGCGCCTGCGGCGCTACGGCCTCAAGATCAGGCCCGGCACCGATTTCGAGATCGTCAATCCGGAGGACGATCCGCGCTACCGCGACTATGTCGACCTTCTGATCCGGCTCGGCGGACGCCGCGGCGTGACCCAGGAAGCGGCGCGCACCATGGTGCGTACCAACAACACGGTGATCGCCGCGCTGTCCATGATGCGCGACGAGGCCGACGCGATGATCTGCGGCCTCGAAGGCCGGTTCGAGCGCCATCTGCGCAATGTCGATCTGATCATCGGCCGCCGGGCGGACGTACGCGACCTGTCGGCGCTCTCGATGCTGATCTCGCAGCGCGGTGTCACCTTCTTCACGGACACCTACGTCACCGTCGATCCCTCCGCGCAGGAAATCGCCGAGATGACGATGCTGGCGTCCGAGGAGATCCGTCGCTTCGGCATGACGCCCAAGGCAGCGCTGCTGTCGCATTCGAATTTCGGCTCGCGCGATTCGGCAAGCGCGCTGAAGATGCGCGAGGCGGCCGCGATCCTGAAGGAGATCGCCCCCGATCTGGAAGCCGACGGCGAGATGCACGGCGATTCCGCGCTCTCGGCAGCGCTGCGCCAGCGTGTCTACCCGCATTCCTCGCTCAAGGACGAAGCCAATTTGCTGGTCTTTCCGAGTCTGGACGCAGCCAATATCGCGCTCACGACGGTGAAGGCGATGATGGACGCGCTGCATGTCGGGCCGATCCTTCTGGGAACGGCACGTCCCGCGCACATCCTGACGCCGTCGGTCACATCGCGCGGCGTCGTCAACATGACCGCGCTGGCGATCGTCGAGGCAAGCTCGAAGACGGAGACAGCGACAGCCTAAACAGAAGGTTAACCCGATCCTGCTAAGGTTTCGCCCATGATAACGGGCGGTGCTTTTGGCGGATTCGGGCGCATCCTGCGGTGCGCGCTTGCCTTTGCCACCGTCATCGCCGTTTCGCATCCCGTCACAGCAGAGGCGAACACGCGTGTGTGCCGGCAGCTCGAAGCGCAGCTTGCCGCTTTGCCCGCCGGCGGTGGGTCGGCCGGAAAGGCCCGGCGCTACGATGCTGCGATCACCCGCCAGCAGGATCAGATACGCAAGGCGCGCGAGCAGGGCCGCCAGGCCGGCTGTGGACGTTTCATCTCTGGCGCGGCTGTGTCCTTCTGCGGCAACCTCAACGCCACGCTGGACCGCATGGAGCGCAACCTCGCCGAGTTGCACCATACGCGCCAGCGCATGGGCGGAGGCGGCGACACGAGGCGCGAGCGCGCCCGCATCAACGCCGCGCTCGATGCGAACGGCTGCCGGGCACAAAAGCGCGTCGAGTCCGCACCGCCGGAAAAGCAGACGGCGGTGGACGACCGAACCGGGCTGCGTGTCGGCAAGCTCTCCGGCCGGTTCCGAACGCTGTGCGTGCGCACCTGCGACGGCTATTTCTTCCCGGTTTCGTGGTCCGCCCCGCAATCCGACTTTGCGCGAGACCAGAACGCCTGCGCTTCCATGTGCCCCGGCACACAGGTCGAACTTCACTATCATCGTTCTTCCGGTCAGGAGCCGAA